>NZ_JBVVPX010000007.1:0-195181 GCF_055811375.1 Mesorhizobium sp. WSM4848 | reverse complement strand
ACCAATACATTCAACGACCTACCAAACCAGAAAATCTTCAATTTCGTCTTATCCACAGCCGAATCGGCGAAGACGGGCTAAAATTCCCAAATTTTTTCTCGCCGCGTTTCTTCCAGCACCCCTCATCCGTCTCGGCGCTACGCGCCGATCCACCTTCTCCCACAAGGGGAGAAGGTCACAGCAGGTCCTGGCCGGCGCGTCTCATCCGGCGTCGATCTTCTCCATGAACAGACGGAGATGGTCCGGGTCCATATGCACAACATGCCTGTCCTCGGGATAGGCCAGGCTGTTCACGTCGGCGACATATTCGGAAAAAGCGGCGATGCGTTCCGCCTGCAGGCGGTCATATTCGGCGGCAAAATTGCGGTAGACCTTGGAATGGCGGGGCATGTGGCCGCGGTTCTGGCCAAGGATATCGTCGGCGAATAGATATTGCGCATCGCAGCCGGTGCCCGCCCCCATTGACAGCATGATTAGCGAGGTGCGTTCCGAGATCGCCTTGGCCACCTCGACCGGCACCACTTCGATCTCGGCGCCGGCCGCGCCGGCCGCCTCGTACTGCTTGACCGCCTCGAAAATCTGCATGGCGCTGTCGGCGGTCTTGCCGACGGCCTTGAAGCCGCCGGTCCAGGTGGCGCGCGACGGGATCAGTCCGACATGGCCGATCACCGGGATATTGTCATCGGCTAGCCGTTTGACAGTTGCAAAGCCGGCACTGCAATAAACCGCGTCGGCGCTCGCCTTGTAGAGCCGGAACGCCCAGCGGACGAAATCGTCGGCTGTGCCGATCTCGTAGAAATTGTCGCCCGGCATGGTGAACAGGCTGGGTGCGGCATCGCGGTATTGCGGATTGAGCACCAATTCCGGAGGCACCGAGACGATGTCGATCCCGGCTCGTTCAGCGGCCTCGGCCTCGTCCATCGTCAGCACCCGCAGCATGGTCAATTGCCGCTTGCCCTTCATGGCGCGCAGGTCTGCCACCGTCGGTCTTTTCCGGCTCATCGATTCTGGTCCCCTTTGTTACGTGAACGGAAAGCCCGTCAGGCGATCTGGATCATCACCTTGCCAGCTTCGACCTTCACCGGATAGGTCTGCAGATTGACGCAGACCGGCGCGCCCTTGGCCTGGCCGGTCTTGTAGTTGAAGCGGCCATTGTGCTTGGGGCATTCGATGATGTCGTCCATGACAAGCCCATCGGCCAGATGCGCCTTTTCATGTGTGCAAAAGCCGTCGGTGGCGAAGAATTCGTCATCCGGCGAACGGTAGATTGCGAAGCTGCGGCCGCCATGATCGAAGCGGATGACATCCTCTTCGTCGACATCGTCCACAGCGCACGCCTCGACCCAATCGGCCATCTCTATTTTCTCCCGAAATTTCGCCTTGCTGTGCTGCGCAGTGCTATTCCGCTGCTGCCGACATGTTCACTTCGTGGAACTCGCCACGATAGGGCCGCGCCGTCGGCGGCAGCTCGCGCTTGAGGAAATAGTCCTCGTATTTGAGCTGCCTGAGCAGGACCGGCCAAACCTCGCGATAGGCATGCCACATCGACGGGTTCGGCTCCGGCAGATCGTGCTTGATCAATTGGTGCAGCCTGGGCAGCGCGTGATAGGGCACCATGGGGAACATGTGATGCTCGACGTGGTAGTTCATGTTCCAGTAGATGAACCGGCTGATCGGGTTCATGTAGACGGTGCGGCTGTTGAGCCGATGATCGACCACATTGTCGGCCAGGCCGATGTGCTGCAGCAGGCCGGTCAGCACCATGTGCCAGGTGCCGTAGAGGCGCGGCCCGCCAATCAGCACCAGCGGTATCCACGACTGCATGAAAACCGCGAGCGCGATTGTGACGATGTAGATGGCGACATGCCAGCGCGCGGCGATGACTGCCTTGTGCTGTTCCATCTCGGGCACGTAGCTTTTCTCGTCCGGCGTCAGCTTGCCGAACGCCTGACGCGCCAGTGCCGGAAGCGAATAGCGAAAGTCGAGGATACCGGTGAAGACGAGTGCGGTGCGCAGCAGATCCGGCGGGCGCATCACGGCGATCTCGGCATCGCGCCCGACAATGATTGTATCGGTGTGGTGCCTGGCATGGCTCCAGCGCCAGGTCACCGGGTTGCGCATCAGCATGAAGCTGGCAATCTGGTAGACGACATCATTCATCCAGCGCGTGCGGAAAGCCGTGCCGTGGCCGCATTCGTGCCAGCGCGAATCGCTGGCCGAGGCATAGAGCACGCCATAGACGAAGAAGAACGGCACGCACCACCAGGTGCCCCAGAAATAAATGCCGCCGGCAGCGGAAGCCAGGATGGCGAAGATCCAGATGATCGTATCGCGGATCGCCGGACCGTCGGAACGCTGCATCAATTCCTTCATCGCCTTGCGGGAGACGTCGGTGTGGTACCATTCGGCCGAGGCCAGCCCCGTTTCGATCGCCCTGCGCGTGCTTTCGCCGACCAGGCTGTAGTCGCGCTTCATTGTGCCAGCCATTGTGACCTCCAAATCCTGATGGGCCGCGAGCCCTCCCCGCTCAGGCCGGGGCCAGCCTTCCAACTGGTGTTTCGCGTCGCCTTCGCCATTGTCACGACCTGCCTCCGAGAACAGGAAAATGACCCGATGGCCGCGGATAATCCTCCCGCGGCTGCCTGGCAATCGCTGCGATCCGGCTCTCGGCGGCGGCGATCTCGCCGGCGCCGTCGAGAACCCGGAACACCGCATTGTAGGAGCGGCTTTCGCCGTGCTCCAGCCAGATCATCTCGCCGCGCTCGCGCGCTGCCAGATTGCCCAGCACATGATGCGTCGACGGCTCGATGCCGAGCGCATAATGCCCAGCCTGGAAATTCTGCCACTCATAGGCGCAAGGCAACTGGTGCTTGCGGGTGAGGACTTCGAGACCGAGGCCGAGACGGTCGTTGACCACCGCCACCGGCACGCCGCCGTTGGCGTCGGCGCCGAGTTCGTGCTGCCAGACCTGTTCCGTGAAGCCCAGTTGCGGTGCCGGCGCCGTGCGGTAGCCGACCTTCTGCGCTTCATAGCGCTCGCCGGCATGGCCCGCCCAGACGACGTCGCGGATCGGCGCCAGGTAGCGCGAGCCCTCGTCGAGCACCGGATGGCTGACATTGATGTGATAAAAGTACATATGCGGCGTGCGGCTAAAACCGTGATTGACGACGCGGTCCGAAAGCCGGATCTCGTTGCCGCCGACATCGGCCTCGATCCGCCGCAGCAGATGCAGATCCTCGCCGAACACCGTCGACTGCTGAACGATGCCTTCGGCCCACAGCACGCAGCGGTCGCCGTCCCATGTCTCGCCATAGCCGGTCAATCGCGCCGGGATGGTGCTGACGCGGCCATGCAGCGAATGGCGCACCGTCTTCTTCGGCGGATAATTGTAGCTGTCGGCGGGGACCTCGTTCATGAACAATATGTGGTCAAGGCCGCAGGTCAGCAGCAGGCCGGAAAACGACCGCGCCCAGGCCAGCCCCTCCTCGCCTTCATATTCGTGCAGGCCGGGATGGCGAAAGCCGCTCGGCGAATGCCAGCCGATCGCCTGGCCCCTAAAATCGCAATCGGCGATGTCGAGCGCCCGGTCGACCAGCGCGGTGAAGCGCAGGCCGGAGCCGGTGCGGAATTCGAGCATGCGTATGCCGCGCTCCACCCCGTCGCCAAGCATCATCAACCGCACACCGGCGAACTGCGACAGCATGCCGGACCGCTCCGAGACCTGCCGGCGCGAAAGCGTCTTGCCGTAAAGCTCTACCATGTGACGGCCAGTTCCTTCACTTTGCCCTCGTCTCCTTGAGCAGCGCCGACATGTCGGCGCCGGTGATGATGCTCTCCACCGTCAGCAGGTCGGTATCGGCGACCGTCTGCTCGGCGACGATCTCGCCGCGGCGCATGACGATGATGCGGTCGGCGACCTGAAAGACGTGATGGATGTTGTGGGTGATCAAAAGCACCGAATGGCCGGCGGCGCGCACCTCCTTGACGAAGCGCAGCACGCCGTGTGTTTCCTCGACGCCGAGATTGTTGGTCGGCTCGTCGAGGATGATGACCTTGGCGGCGAACTGCATGGCGCGCGAAATGGCAATCGACTGGCGCTCACCGCCCGACAGCGTGCTGACCAGCGCATCGGCATCGAGCTTTTTCGAGATGCCGACCCGCTTCAAAAGTGCCGCGGCGGCATCGCGCAGCTTGGCGAGGTCGAGCGGCGCGAACACGCCCAGCCATTTCAGATTGACCGGCTCGCGGCCGAGAAAGAGGTTGCGCGCAATGCTGAGGTCCGGCGCCAGCGACGTATCCTGGTGAATGGTCTCGATGCCGAGATCCATGGCGTCGCGCGTCGAGCGGATCGAGACCTTCTGGCCGCGCACATAGATGTCGCCGCGGTCGACGGGAAAAACACCGGAGATCGCCTTGATCAACGTCGATTTGCCGGCGCCGTTGTCGCCGAGCAGGGCCACCACCTCGCCCTCGTTGAGCGTGAAGGAGGCGCTCTTCAGCGCGCGCACGCTGCCGAAGGATTTTTGCAGATTGTGCAGCCGGAGCACTTCCATGGTCAGCTCCTGGCGGCGTTCTTCTGCAGCAAAGCGTGCAGGATGAGCATGGCGAGGATGATGACGCCGACGAAGATGTTGTAGGCGAGGCCGGGCACGCCTATCAGCACGATGCCGTTGCGGATGCTGCGCAGCATCAGCGCGCCGACGATGGTGCCCAGGATGGTGCCGCGCCCGCCGGTCAGCGCCGTGCCGCCGACCACCACCATGGCGATCACTTCGAGCTCGTATCCGGTGCCGGCCACCGGCGAGGCGGCCGAGATGCGGAAGGCGCTGATCATGCCGGCAAGACCGGCAAGCACCGAGGTCAGGATGAACAGCCAGACCTTGACCGCATCGGCCGGCACGCCGCGCGCCACCGCAGCGTTGCGGTTCGAACCGATGGCGCTGATCCAGTTGCCGAGCTTGGCGTAGTGCAGCACGTAGATCGCCAGCAGCAACAGGGCGATGAACCACCACAGCGAGGTATAGAAACGGAACGTTCCGATATTGAAGCTGCCGGCCAGCAGTGTCACGAAAAAGCCAGGGTGGTCCCAGGATTTCAGCGGAAAGCCTTGCGTGATGTAGAGCGCCGCCCCTCGCACCACGAGCAGCATCGACAGCGTCACCAGGAAGGAGGAGATTCCAATCTTGGTGACGATCAGCCCGTTGATGGCGCCGATCGCCACGCACAGCAATAGCCCGGCCAGCAGCGCCACGCCGATATCAACCTGGCCGTTCTGCACCAGCAGCATGACTACGACCGGCGCGAGGCCGAACACGGCACCGACCGAAAGGTCGAACTCGCCCGCCGTGAGAAGCAGCGTCATGCCGAGCGCTATGATGCCGAGTTCGGGCAGGAACGCTATCATGTTGGAGATGTTGAGCGGCGACATGAAGTTCGCATCGGCGATCGCGAACACCGCAAGTAGGACAATCAGGATGACGAGCGAAGAGAATTGCGGCGAGCGGATCAGGCTCGACCTGCGTTTGGAGCGCGGCATTTCCTGTTCTGCGGCGATAGTCATGACTGCTTGGACCATATCTCGGGGTGACGCCCGCCGCCTGCGCAGCGGGCGTCAGTTTCAATCACTTGTCGTAGAGTTTCAGGATCGGTTCGACGCTCGATGCATCGTAGAGGCTGAAAGTGTGGATATCGTAGCCGATCGGTTCGCCCGCGGCGGCAAGCCCGAGCAGCGCCACCGGCATGAAGCCCTGCGCTGACGGGAACTGCCAGGCGGCGGCGTTGACGAACCCGGCCTTGACGGCTTCGGCGGTTTCCCTGGAATTGCCCCAGCCGACGACAGGGATCTTGCCGGCTGGCACGCTGGCGCCGTCGAACACCCGCTTGACGCTGGCCGCCACGGAATCGCCGAGCGCGATGATTGCCGGCGGATTGTTGGCGACCATGTAGTCGGTCATCTTGGCGATGATGCCGGCCGGATCGGTGCCGCAATCGACCACGTCGTACTTGATGCCGAGCGGATCGAAGACGCTGGCGATGCCTTCGGTCTCGAGCTGCTGATAGCTGGCGCCCGGCACTTCGACCGGCAGGAACACCTTGTCGCCCTGCTTCACCATCTTGTGGTCGACCAGATATTTCGCCCAGATGACGCCGGCTTCCCTGAGGTCGGCGCCGACATAGGCCTGCCGGCCGGTCGCCGGATCGTCGGTATTGAAGAACACGATCGGGATGCCAGCCGCCTTGGCTGCCTTGACCTCCTCGGTCCATAGGCCGGGCTGCGCGGAGGTGGTGGCGATGCCGTCCGGTTTGGCGGCAAGTGCGGAGTTGAAGGCCTCGTTCTGCGCCGCCATGTCGCCGCCGCTGAACGAGATCTTGCAGGTGACCTTGAGCTGGTCGCAGGCCTTGGTCGCGCCGGCATTCCAGTCGATCCAGAAGGCGTCCGACGGCCCGCCATGCGACAGCAGGTAGAAAATCTTCTGAGCATCCTGCGCCAGCGCCGGTGCAGCCAGTGCAACACCGGCGAACACGGTCGCCGCAGCCGCGACTTTCGATACGAATCTCAACATTCTCTTCCTCCCTTTTTCGTGGCCGTCACAGTCCGTTGGCGCGGAATTTCTCGTCGAGGAATTTCTTGGCGCGTGGCACGTCGTCTTCCGAAAGGTGCTCGATGATGACCGGGATGTTCGGGTGCTTTTCGGCAAGCCGCTGCAGATAGAGATCGTAGTTCAGCGAACCGAGACCGGGCGCCGGCAACTCGATCTCGCCAACGCCGCGGAAAGTATGGCTCTCCAGCGCGTCCTCGTCGCCGATGTCGGCGTGCTTCTCCGACTTATCGCCGCCCGAGCGCTTGACGTCCTTGGCGTGGGCTATTTTGATCTTATCGGTCAGCGTGTCGAAGACCTGATTGAGGATCTGGTCCATCCTGTCGATGTTGTGCGTCTCAAAATAGTTGGTCGGGTCCATCAAAAGGCCGAGGCCGGGATGGTCGACCTGCGCGAACATCTTCACCGTTTCCTCGACCGACCCCACGACATTGTTGACATAGGTTTCGAGCAGGAACACCGCGCCGTGGTCGTAGGCGGTCTGGGCAAGATCGGCGATGACGTTGCGACATTCCTCAAAACCTTCCTCGGTCTTGTTCTTGGGGTGATGCACCCAGTCGGATTCGGTGTTGTAGGTGCCGGTTTCCGAGATCACGTAAGGCGAGCCGAATTCGCGGGCATTGCGGATGATCTCCTTGAGATAGCCGACACGCTTCTCGCGCTCCGCTCTGTCCGGATGGATGATGTTGGTGTAGCCCGACAGGCAGCACACCGGCAGGTTGTGGTCGCGGAAGGTGTCGCGAACCGTCCTGGCCTTTTCCTTGGTGATCTGCCCGGCCGACAGGTCGATATCCCTGAAATGCAGGTCGATCTGCACCGTGTTGAAATCGAGCGCGCGGATCTTCTGCGCGGTTTCCTTCAGGCCGTACGGGAAATAGCCCGTGAAGATACCTGCCTGCATCATGATGTGAAATCCTCCCTGTAAGCGATTCAGTTGATTGGGTTTATCGAGATTTCGGACAGCTTGACCGTGCGACCCTCATCGATCGAACGATAGCCGGCTTCGATCAGCGCCATGGTCTTGACGTTGTCGGCGACTGAAAGTGCCGGCGGCTCACCCGTCTTCACCGCGTGCTGGAGTTGCTCCATCACGCCGATGAAGGCATGCGGGAACCACATTGTCTCCCAGTTGGGTGTCACCCATTCGCCGCCTGTGGTCTCGGTCGAGGCATAGGTCAGCGTCGAGGCAGAACCCGTCGGCCAGCCGATCGTGCCTTTGGCGACGCCTTTGTTACCGTCGACGCGCCAGTTGATGTGCTGGTCGTCCTTGTAGCCGTCCTGGCGCGGGCCGGACCAGACATCCTCCAGCGACACGGCGAGCACGCCGGACGGAAATCGCAGCGTCGAAACGGTGATGCCGTCCGAATGGTCGAACTGAGTGCGCGGATCCTTGCGGGTCAACGTGGTGATCTCGTCGGGATCGCCGAACAGGAAGCGCAGCACGTCGAGATGGTGGACGCTCATATTGGCAAGCGTCAGCCGGTCATAGTCCTCGAGAAATGTCTGCCAGTGCGGGATCGCATGCATGTCAATCTGCGCGAAGACGATGTCGCCGAGCGCGCCGCTGTCCATGATCTGCTTCAGCACGCGCATCGACTGGTCGTAGCGCATGTTCTGGTTGACCGAGAGGATCTTGCCGGCCCTGGCCGCCTCGTCGCGCAACTCGATCGCATCCTTGAGCGACAGCGCCAGCGGCTTCTGCGCCAGGATCGCCTTGATATGCGTCTGCTTCAGCGCATGGCGGATCAGCGCCGGCTGCTGGTCGGGCGGAAAGGCAAGGTCGATGATCTCGACATTTTCGTCCTCGATCAACGGTTCCGGCGTATCGTGGACGGTCGGGATCTCCCAGCGCCTGGCGACCTTCTCGGCGCTGGCCTTGGTCCGCGAGGCGATCGCCACCACGGGAAACCCAGCTTCGTGATAGGCGGCAAGATGGCACTCGGCCATGATCATGCCGGCGCCGACGCAGCCGATCCTGAATTCCCTGGTGCGGACTTTAACGTCCGGCTCGAAGCCCTTGCCCGCTATTTCTTCGCCAGCCATATGTTCCTCCCGAAGCTCGTTCCTTGCAGCCGCCGTCATCTTGCCAGCGCTCCCCCGCTTTGCCCGAAATAATGCACCCTGCCCGGCTCGCAGGATATCGCCACCATCGCGTCCGGCATGATATCGGGCTGGCCGCGTAGCAGTGCCCGCAGACGCGCCTGCCCGGCGGCGAGTGTCACGACGGTATAGCCGCCAAGCGGCTCGACCTCGAACACTCGCGCCGGGCGCCCCGCACGCCCATCCGACGTTCCATCCCGATCCAGCCAGGGCCGGACCTTGATGTCTTCAGGCCTGAGCCCGATCTCGACGGCATCGGCCGGCGCGGCCTTGTCCGCGATGCGGATCGTGCCTTCGGCTGCCTCGACGCCGCCCTCGCCGCGTAGCAACTTCAAGATGTTCATCATCGGCGAACCGAGCAGCCGCGCCACATAGGTGCTGGCCGGCCGGTCATAGATCTCGGCCGGCGCGCCGATCTGCCTGATCTTGCCGTTCTCCAGAATGGCGATGCGGTCGGCGACCGACATCGCCTCTTCCTGGTCGTGCGTGACATAGATCAGCGTCTTGCCAAGCTCGCGCTGGATGCGCTTCAGCTCGACGCGCGTCTCCTCGCGCAGCCTGGCGTCGAGCGCCGAGATCGGATCGTCCATTAGATAGGCATTGGGGTCGCGCACCAGCGCCCGAGCGATCGCCACGCGCTGCCGCTCGCCGCCCGAAAGCTGCGCCGGCGGCTTGTGCAGGATGTGACCGATATGCAGCTTGGCCGCGACGTCGGCGACACGCTTTTGGATATCGGCCTCGGCGATCCGGCGTTCGACCAGGGGAAAGCGGACATTGTCGCGCGCGCTCATATGCGGAAACAGCGCCAGGTTCT
Organism: Mesorhizobium sp. WSM4848; assembly: GCF_055811375.1. Classification (NCBI taxonomy): domain Bacteria; kingdom Pseudomonadati; phylum Pseudomonadota; class Alphaproteobacteria; order Hyphomicrobiales; family Phyllobacteriaceae; genus Mesorhizobium; species Mesorhizobium sp. WSM4848. The sequence goes on along the minus strand of NZ_JBVVPX010000007.1, from coordinate 185,668 downwards.
GGAACACCATGGCGACATTACGCTCGGCTGGCGACACCGTATTGACCGGCCTGCCGCCGATCAGGATCTCGCCGCTATCGGGGGTCTCCAGTCCGAGCACCAGGCGCAGTATCGTCGATTTGCCGGATAGCGGCGGGCCGAAGAAGCAGAAGAACTCATTGTCGTTGACCGTGAACGAGGCGTCGTCGACGGCGAGCGTGTCGCCATAGCGTTTCGTCACATTGCGGAAGACGATATCGGCCATGGTCTCAGCCCGCTCCACTGGTTGCGGACAAACAATCGGCGTTGGCGCTGCCCCTCATCCCCCTGCCGGGACCTTCTCCCCGTATAGAGACGGGGAGAAGGGTGAAGCTCCAACGCCGGCGCCCCCCTCTCCCCGTCACTTTACGGGGAGAGGGTAAGGGTGAGGGGCGGCGCCGACGTAGAGATATTTGCACGAGCATCTCAGACTCCCGCCCTGATGGCGCGACCAGTGCCAGCGTCGAAGACGCGCACCGACTGAGCGGCCGGCGCAACAACTGCTGCCTGCCCGATCGCCAGCCCGACATCATTGTCGAACACCGCCTTTACCGCGTTCTCGCCCTGGCCGAAATGGACGATGGTGCGCGCGCCGATGCGCTCGACGAACGTTACCGGCATCGACAGGCCGCGGTCCGAGAGAATCACCTGCTCAGGCCGAAAGCCGTAGAGCACCTCTCCGCGCGCGGCCCTCACCGCCGGGGCGAGATTGTCCGGCAGCGGCGGCGTGACACCGAGCGGCCCGAGATCGATGACCAGGCCACGGTCGCTTTCCGCCGGCCTGCCCTTGAGCAGGTTCATGCCCGGCGCACCGATGAAGCGGGCGACAAAGACATTGGCCGGATCGTTGTAGACCTCGAGCGGCGTGCCGACCTGCTGCAGCACGCCATGGTCCATCACCGCGATGCGATCGGCCATGGTCATCGCTTCGAGCTGGTCGTGGGTGACATAGACCATGGTCTGCCGGAACTGACGCTGCAGCTGTTTCAATTCGGTCCGCATCACAGCCCGGAAGGCGGCGTCAACATTGGACAGCGGCTCGTCGAGCAGGAAGATCGCCGGCTCCATGATCGCTGAACGGCCGATCGCCACGCGCTGCAATATGTTGACCGACAGCCGGTCGGCCTTGCGGTCGAGCAGCGGCGTCAGCTGCAGCATCTCGGCAATGGCGCCGACGCGGCGGCCGATCTCGGCTTTTGTCGCGCCGCGCATTTTGGGGCCATAGGCGAGGTTCTGCCGCACGCTCATATGGGTGAAGATCGCATAGTTCTGGAAGACGAAGCCGACGCCGCGGCGCCCCATCGGCACGCCTTCCATGTCGTGCTCGCCGAACAGGATCTTGCCGCTGGTCGGCTCCTCCATGCCGGCGATCATGTTCATCGTCGTCGACTTGCCGCAGCCCGATGGTCCGAGCAGCGCCATGAACTCGCCGTCGGCGATGGCAAGATCCATCGTCTTCAGCGCGGTGAAGTCGCCGAACTTCTTGACCAGGTTCTGCAAATGGATGGCGCTCATGCCGGTACCTCCCGCGCTCGCGCCATGCGCTTCATGGCAAACACCGCGGTGATGGACAAAACGATCAGGATGGCCAGCGCGATCGCCGCGACATAGCCCCAGATCAGATCCTGGGTGGTGAGCTTGTAGATGTAGACGGAGATGGTTTCGGTGGCGACGCCGGGACCGCCGCCGGTCATGATGTAGAGCGTGTCGAAGATCTTGAAATTCTCGATCACCCGGATCGCCAGCGCGATGATGATGATCGTCTTCATCTTCGGCAGCACGATGGTGACGAAGCGCTGCCAGGGATTGGCGCCGAGCAGCGTCGCCGCCTTGATCTGGTCCTCGGGCACGCCGACCAGGCCGGCAAGCAGGATGAGGAACATCAGCGGCGTCCATTGCCAGATGTCGGCGACCATGACGGCGATGAGCGCCAGCGTCGGGTCCGACAACCAGGCGATGGTGACGGGAAAGCCTGATAGCGCCGACAGGATGTCGTTGACCGGGCCGCCCGACTGGAACAGCATGAAGAACATGTAGCCGGCCACCGCCGGCACCACCATCATCGGCATCAGCAGGATTGAATAAAAGATCCGCTTGCCCGGAAACTCGTCGGCAAACAGCGTGGCGAGTGCCAGGCCGAGCAGGAATTCCGCCGGCACGCAGACGATCATGACGATGGCCGTGCGCTTCAGCGCGCTCCAGAAGCGCGCGTCGGCGGCCAAGTCGGTGTAGTTGGCAAAATTGTTCCACAGCGACCAGGCGCTCCACCAGCCGAGGCCGGACAGCGGCGACCAGTCGGTCAGGCTGATATAGAGCTGCATCAAGAGCGGGAAGAGCGCGATGAACAGCACCAGGATCTGCGCCGGCAAGGTCAGCCGGAAACCGAGCTTTGCTCCTTCGTCCGGCAATACCGGCTTTGCCTGGACCGGGTCGCTGTTGTCTTCCAAAATGGAGGAAATCGTGGCGCTGACCGGGCTCATTGCTTGAGCGCCCCGAAGGTCAGTCCGCGCACCAGATGGCGCTGGATGGCGATACCCATGATCACAGGCGGCACCGCGGCGATCAGGCCGAGTGCCGCTTTGGCGCCATAGAGCTGTCCGGTCATCGAGGAGGACAGCGAGGCCATGTAGACGGGTACCGTTACCCATTCGCGCGTCGTCAAAAGCAGCGCGATCAGATAGTCCGACCAGTTGAGGATGAAGACGAACAGCGCAGCGCTGGCCAGCGGTGCGCGCATCATCGGCAGCGTGATGCGGGTGAAGACGCGCAGCCGCGAGCAGCCCTCGACCAGCGCCGCTTCTTCGATCTCGCGCGGCATGTCGTCGAAGAAGGTCTTCATCAGCCAGAACGCAAAGGGCAGCGTGACGATGCCGTAGATCAGCGACAGCCCCCACCAGCTGTCGGTGAAGTTGAGGAAGGCCCACATGATCATGACAGGGGTCATCACCGCCATCGGCGGAAACAGGCGGAGCTGGATCAGCGCCAGCGGCAGGTTCTGGCCCGAGCCGAAGCGCGACAGCCCGTAGGCCGCCGCGGTGCCCGCCGACATGGCAATCGCCGTTCCGAACGTGGACGACAGCAGCGACGACAGGATCGGTTTTAGGGCGGTGCGATCGAGCGCGACGATCAGGTTGTTGGTCGATTCGCCGAAGACGAAGCGGAAATTGCTGAGCGTCGGATCCTTCGGCCACCAGGTCAGCTCGGCGCCGGTCGCCGACCATTCGGCGATCGGCTTGAAGGCCATCGACGCCATCCACAGGATCGGCACCAGCGTCACCGCGATGGCCGCGAGGATCGCTGCATAGCGGAATATTTCGAAGGGAACGGGACGCTTCATCTTGCAGCTTTGCTGGTCCATCGTTTGCGGAGGCGAAGCGCCAACTCCTCGCCTCCATTTTGGATCCGGGGATTAGGATCAGCTGACCGGATCGAGAACGGTCGGCCAGGCCTCCTTATTGGCCTTGACGGCTTCGAGAAGCTTCTCCTCGCCGGTACGGCGGGCGATTTTCTTCCATTCGGCCTCGGTGTCGGCCATCGCCTGCTCGGCGGTCTTGGCCTTGGTCAGCGCGGCGACGAGGTTCTCGTCCAGCGCGTTGTGGAAGGCGGTGGCGCCGGGATGGTTGATGGTCGGGACGGTGCGGGCGACCGTCTCGCGCACCACATCCATGTGATAGGCGTGATAGGTCTGGCGGACCAGCGGGTCGGAGAAATCCGACAGCCGGAACGGATCGAAATAGCCGCCCGGATTGGCGGTCATCCAGGCATAGATGCGGCTCGATCCCAGCCACTGCAGGAACAGGTAACAGGCCTCCGGATTGTTGGCCTGCGAGGAGACCGAAGCCGACAAATTGAGCCACAACACCGAGCGGCTGATCAGCTTGCCGTCGATCTCGCGGCCGGGCGGCAGCATCGAGCCGATCTTGCCGGTGACAGCTGAATCCTTGTTGCCGGCATTGTCCAAAAATTTCGGCAGGTTGGAGAAGGCGCAGGTCATGGCGGCGCCGCCCTTGGCGAAATTGCCGTACTGCTCCGGCCAGCCCCACGAGATGGCGTCCGGCGAATGATGGGCCAGCGATGCGATGTACTCGTTGGTCGCCGCGATACCTTGCTGCGAATTGATCAGCGGCTTGCCGCTGTCGTCGAACAGGAACTGATTGGGAGAAGCCATTGAGACATAACGCTGATACCAGTTGGTGTAGCCCCAGCCCTGGTTGCGCAGATCGGTCGAGCCGAACAGACCCTTGTCCGGGCGCTGGAAAAAGGCGGCGATCTCGTCATGCTGCTTCCAGGTCTTCGGCGGCGCCAGCTCGTAGCCATGCTTGTCGGAGAAGGCTTTCTTCTCAGCCGCGTCGCCGAACAGATCGGTACGATAGACCCAGGTCTGGAAATCGCCGTCCAGCGACACGCCATAGGTCGAGCCGCGATACTGGTTGAGCAGCGAGACGCCCTTGGCGCCGTCGACGTAGCCGCGCTCGGGGTCGTCCCATTCCGGCTTGTACTGGGCGACAAAGTCGTCGAGCTTCAGGATGCCGCCGGTTTCAGCGAGATCGCCGAGACGGTTCCATTCGACCGCGTAGATGTCATAGGCCCCACCCTTGGTGGAGATGTCCTGCATCGTCTTGGTGAATTCCTGGCCGTTCGGCACACCGACGATTTCGAGCGGAATGCCGGTTTCCTTTTCCCACAGATCCTTGATCGAAGGTGCGCCGGCGGGAAACGGCTGCGTCAGCTGGCCGATCGATCCGTCGGACAGGCCGAGCACAATCTTGGCCGGCGCCTTGCCGGCGCCCTTCATCGCCTTGGCCGCCTCGATGGCGCGGCCTTCCGGCGTGTCGGGACCATACTGATAGCGCTCCGAGCCGTCGAAGCCCGTCGGGCCGCCGATCATGCCCGGTGCCAGCGCGTCGGCCGCATAGGCGCGGCTGGGACGGATGAATTTCGGTGCGATACCTGCGGCGGCAACAAGCACGGCCGCCTTTCCACCGGACGCCAGCAGACGGCGCCGCGACATGCGGATCATATCAGACATTGGAACTCCTCCCTCGGGGCCTTGTTCCTCAACGGCCCTCATGATGGATATTGACGGCACCGGGGAAGCCTGTCAACATCATAAATAATCAAAACACATCACAACATCGCAAATGGAGGAAAAATGCAGTCGACCAAGATCATCACATCGCAATCGCTGCTTGAATTTGAGGGGCTTGAGGGCATCGTACGAAGCACCGGCCGTTTTCGGCGCGGCTCGACGATTTGGTGTAGCCCCGGCTTGCGCATCGGCTAAGGCCGGATACATCATTTCCCATCAGAATCGCGGATGGCATGAAGCGCCGGCATTCGAACCGTTGAAGGCGCGATTTTGATGCGCCTGTAGCGCACTAGCATGAGGTGATCGACTGTGCGGTCCACCCTGACAGACATAGCCCGGGAAGCTGGCGTTTCAGCCGCGACGGTCGATCGTGTGCTCAACAACCGCGCCGGGGTCAGGGCGCGCACCCGCGAAGTCGTGCTGGAGACGGCGCAGCGGCTTGGCTACATCGCTGAAAATTCGAACAGCCCGACCCCGCGCCACGCACCGCCCGGCGATGTCATACGGCTCGACTTCGCCCTGCCCGCCGGCACCAATTCCTTCATCAAGATGCTGCACCGGCATATCGAGGCGCAGGCGCAATTGCGGCCAGACCTCGATGTGCGCGTCGCCACGATCGAAGGCTTCAATCCCGACCGACTTGCCCGCCTGCTGCAGGAATTGCGCGGCCAGACGCAAGGCGTCGGCGTCATCGCGCTCGACCATCCGACGGTCCGCGAGGCGATCCGCTCGCTATCGGCCAGCGGCGTCAAGGTCGTCACCATCGCGTCCGACATCCTGCATGTGCCGAGGGTCGCCTATATCGGCATCGACAACCGCGCCGCCGGCCGGCTCGCCGGCTACCTGCTCAACCGCTTCATGGCCGCCGATCGTCCGGGCAAGGTCGCGTTGTTCGCCGGCTCGCTCTCCTATCGCGGCCATGAGGAGCGCGAGATGGGCTTCCGCCACATATTGACGGAAGACTCGCCCAATCTGCAGATCGTCGAGATGCGCGAGATGCTCGACGACCGGGAAAAGGCCTATTTGGAGGCCTCCGCTCTGCTGGACCGGCACCCGGACCTGGCCGCGATCTACAATGTCGGCGCCGGCAACACCGGCATCGCTCGCGCACTCAAGGAGCGAGGCCGGGCGCTGTCGACCGTGTTTCTCGGCCATGAGGTGACGGAAGGCACCAAGGACCTCTTGCTCGACGGCACACTCGATGCGGTCATCGACCAGAACCCGCGCGTCGAGGCCCGCGAAGCGCTCAACACCTTGGCCCACGCGATCAGGGGCTTGCCCTACGAACTGCACCAGCCGAGGCTGCAGGTGATCTTCAGGGAGAGCATCCCGGAGATCTGAACGGCCTGTGGCACTGTCAACACGGCCCTAGAGCTTGCTCACGATCGCTTGCGCACCCTCGCCGAGGCCGATCGCGATCCGGTCGCCGGAGACAATGCCTGATATGTCGCAGACGACCAGCGGCATGCTGATTTCATAGAGGAACTCGGCGACGATGGCGCCGACGGCCAGGATCGGATCGGGCCGCTCCAGGATGATGCCGGCCGGCGCCGTGCCCCGGCGGATCGCCTCTGCCAGAACCGACGACGAGGACGACGACCCCCGCCCGGATGCCATCACCAGGATCTTGCCGGCGACGTTGCCGCCCGGGTGCGAACGGTCGATGATGTCGCCCGTTTCGGCATCGACGCCGCCCCAGAAGCTGAGTGCATGCGACAGTACCAGCGCCGATCCTTGCGCCTTGCCGGCAAGCTGGAACGTGCCAACTCTGTTCAGCGCTCGACTGTCCTGTTGGCTCATCGCGCGCCTCGCACGACGCGCCCGGCAGCGGCCGAGCGAACGCAGTCTTCCAGGTCGCCGAAGGCCACCGACACGCTGATATTCCCGGGCGCATAATGCGCCCATTTGCCGGAATTGGTCATCACCACGCCGTCGAGACGCTCGATAATCGAGGTGACATAGGTGCAGGTATCCGTAACCGGAATGAGGTTGAACTTTTCCGCATCGTCCAGTTCGCCCTCGTCCTGCAATCTCTTGAAAGTGGCGCGCCCGGTGTTGACGTAGATCGGGATGCCCCTGGCCGGCGCGACCTCGCGCAGCATCGGCAGCAGGCGCGTCCACTCGTCGTGGGAGAAATGCGGCGTGCCGAGCGATACGGCCGCAAGCGGCGCGCCGTCGGGGACGCTCGACAGTTTTGCCAGCGCCTGGTCGATGTCGGCCCGGCAGATCCGGATCGTCGCCTCCGGCACCATGCCGCGAAATGCCTCGTCGAGCGTCCTTGCTTCCGGTGTGATGCCGACCGCATGAAACAGCGCCACCGCACCCGTCGTTGCCGCCGCCGCGCCAAGCGCCTTCAACTGATCCTCGTCGCGCGGCTGCGGCAGGCCCGATATCACCGGAATGCGGTCGTCGCTCCGTTGCCCGACAATAAGCCCGACGCCGACGAACAGGGCATCGGCAGGTTCGAAAGAACCGGTCAGCTCGAACAGCATCTGGCCGCGCCGATTATTGGTCAAATGCAGCCCCCAGGCCGGCGCGCGCCCGGTCATCGCGCAGCACAGATCGATGAAATCGCCATAGCGGTTGGTCCGCGCACCGATCACCGAATTGGCAAAGACGATGGCGTTGGACTCGCCCCAGGCGATCTGCTCGCCAAAGACCGGCCGGAACCGCGTCTGATAGGGCGCGCAGGTGAAGGTCGCCTGGCAGCCGAGCTCCAGATGCGCCTTCATCAGCCGCCGCGCCGGCACTTCCTCCGCCGCCGGCATCTTCACCAGCCCGGGATGGATAAGGTCGAAGGAACCGACATTGAGTGTCGTCGGTACCCCAACGCGGCCGCCGCCCTCGACCAGCCTTTCGACGAAATCGAGGCTGGCCTGGCCGTGATAGAGGCAGCCATCGATATGCGCCCCGGCAATGTCCAACAATTTGCGCGCGCCGACTGCGTTGGAAAAGGCGACCAGTATTTTCATCGCGGCGGCCACGGCCGGGCCGTGCTCGCCGTCGAGCATCGACTGGTCTTCGGCCGTCAATTCCAGCATCATCGGCATGCTCCGGCGCCCCATTTTTGCTCGAACGATAGCGGGACAGGTAGGACGGATCGCCAGCTTTTACTAGCCGGCCGCGATCAGCACCGTGCTCTCCGGCGACCAGCGCAGCACCACTTCTTGCCCCTCCGCCAACCTTTCAACGCCTGTGTTCTGCACGATGACCTTGAGCGTTTGCCCGTCGCGTTCGACGAAATAGGTGCTGTTGTTGCCGGCGAAGATGCGCTTGGAAACCTGGCCCCGGAGCATATTGGCGTTCGGATCAGACGTCCCTGAATCGGTGCCAATGCGGATGCGTTCGGGCCGCACCGCGCAGCTGGCCTTGGCGCCGGCGGCAAGCGCCGCGCCTGCCCCGGCGGCGATCGCCGTGCCGTCGGGCAAGCGGATGCCGGTGCCGGTGGTCTCGCCGCGAAAGATGTTGGCGTCGCCGAGGAAGGTGGCGGCGAACTCGCTCTTCGGGCTGTCGTAGATCTCCTCCGGCGGTCCTTCCTGCACCAGCCGACCGTCGCGCAGGATGCCGATGCGGTCGCTCATCGTCAGCGCTTCTTCCTGGTCGTGGGTGACGAAGATGGTGGTGATGCCGATCTCGCGCTGGATGCGTTTCAGCTCGATCTGCATGTCGACGCGCAGCGCCTTGTCGAGCGCGCCGAGCGGCTCGTCGAGCAGAAGCACGCGCGGCTTGGTGACGATGGCGCGGGCGAGCGCCACCCGTTGGCGCTGGCCGCCGGACAGCTGGTGCGGGCGCCGGGCGCCGAGCTTGCCGAGCTGCACCAGGTCGAGCGCGCGCTGCACCTCGCTTTCTATCGTTGGCTTGGCTTGCCCGCGCACCGACAGGCCGAAGCCGACATTGTCGGCGACGCTCATATTGGGAAACAGCGCATAGTTCTGGAACACCATGCCGATGCGCCGCCTCTCGACCGGCACCCGCTCGACGCTCTCGCCGCCGATGGCGATGCGGCCGGAGTCGGGGAAATCGAAGCCGGCGATCTGGCGCAAGAGCGTGGTCTTGCCGCTGCCCGACGGCCCGAGCAGTGCGTAGAAGCCGCCATCGGCGAAATCGATCGAGACATCATCCAGTGCCTTGTGCGCGCCAAAACTGCGCGACAAATTCGCTACCTGCACGCCGGCCATTATTTCTCTCCGCCGAATTTGAAGAACCGTGCCGTGAGCAGCATCAGCGCCATCGAGACGACGATGATGATCGTCGAGACGGCATTGATCTCCGGCGAAAAACCCTTGCGGATCGCGGCGTAGATCTCGACCGGCAAGGTCGTCTGGCCCGGCGTCGACAGGAAGTAGGAGACCACGAACTGGTCGAACGACACGGCAAAGGCGAACAGCCCGCCGGCGATGACGCCCGGCATGATCCAGGGCAGAGTCACGCGCGAAGTCACCTGCCACTGGTTGGCGCCGAGCGAACGCGCCGCTTCCTCCAGCTCCGGCGCAAAGGTCTGCAGGCGGGCCGAGACGACGACGATGACATAGGGCAGCGCCAGCGCCACATGGCCGAGCAGGATCGCGAACAGCCCGCGCCCGATGCCGATGCCGAAGAAGAAGATCAGCATCGCCGTGCCGGTGATCAGCCACGGAATGGCGATCGGTGGAAACAGCAGCGCTTGCAAAACTTTCTTGCCGCGAAATTCATGGCGATAGAGCGCCAGCGATGCCGCCGAGCCGAGCACCGTGGCGATGATGGTGGTGATGATGGCGATCTCCATGCTGTTCCAGGTGGCCGAGATCAGTTGATCGTTCTGCCGCAACGAAACGTACCACTCGGTCGTCCATTCGAACGGCAACTGGTAGAAGGGCGAGACGTTGAACGACATCAGCGCCATGATGATGACAGGCAGGTAGAGGAAGGCGAGCAGCAGCCAGATGTAGAGGCGCCCACACCATTCCAGGATACGCGTCGTCGCCATCATGCGGCCCTCTTCAGCACCGGCGACGCCAGCGCCAGGATGACCAGAACGACGGCCAGCAGGATGAAGGACAGCGCCGCACCAAGCGGCCAGTTGAACACGGCGACGAACTGGTCCTCGATGACCGTCCCGTAAAAAGTGCCGGTGCGGCCGCCGAGGATACGCGGTTCCATGAACGAGCCGACGACGGGAACGAAGATCAGCGCCGCACCGGCGACCAGCCCCGGCATCGACAGCGGAATGATCACCCGTTTCAGCATCTGCAGCCGCGAGGCGCCGAGCGAGCGTCCCGCCTCGATCAGCGAATCGTCGATGGCCTGCAGCGTCAGGTAACAGGTCAGCACCATATAGGGCACGTAGGAGTGCACCAGGCCGATGATGACGGCCGGATAGGAATACATCAGGTCGATGTTGATCTTGAACGGCAGCACGGCGTTGAGCGCGGTGTCGAGAATGCCGCCTTCGCGCAGCACCATCGCCCAGGAGAAGATGCGCACCAGGCCGTTCGACCAGAACGGCAGGATGACGAGCAGGAAGATCGCCTCGCGGCTGCGTCCCCTGAACACCTTGGCCAGCACATAGGCCGCGGGATAGCCGATGACGACGCACCACAGCGTCACCTCGAGCCCGAGCCGGAGCGAGGCCAGCAGCAGCGTCAGATACAGCGGCTGCGAGAAGAAGCTGGCGTAGTTGTCCAGCGTGAACGACCACGCCGCTCCCGACAGCGGCAGCTCGGTCATGAAGGAGAAGAACACCATGGCCGACAGCGGCAAGAAGATCGCCACCGTCAGCCAGAGATAGGCCGGCACAAGCAGGGGCAAAGCCGATCGCAATCCGCGCCTCGAACCGGTCGCGACCTGTCCTGTCATAGGCTCCTCCCGAAAAGCTTGCCGCTATTTCACCCGGCCGTTACTTCACCCAGCCGCCACTTCACCCAGCCGTTACTTCACATTGACCTTGAGCTCCTGCCACAGCGCCAGATAAGCCTCGCGCTGCGCGTCGCTGATCGGCGCCTGGAACTGGATGCGCTTGGCGACATCAGGGTCGCCCATCACCTTGCGGTTGAAGGCATCTTCGGGAAGGGCGGCCACCGCCTTGGTGTTGGCCGACACCGGCGCGCCGACCTTGGTGACCCATTCGACGTAGAATTTCGGGTCGATCATGTAGTTGATGAAGGCCTCGGCGCCGGCGACGTTTTTGGAACCGACCGGGATGGAGAAGGCGTCGAGCCAGGCGACGGCGCCTTCTCCGGGGATGACCAGCGAGACCGGCAGCTTGAAATGCGTCTTGGCGCGGTCGGCCGAGCCGCTCCAATAGGTGCCGATGTCGATCTGGTTGGAGGCGACCATCTGGTTCCAGTCGTTTTCCGAGCTCCAGAACGTCTTGATCTGCGGCATCAGCGAGGTCAGCTTCGCCTTGACCGCTTCCATGTCTTTGATGTCGTTGATGTTCTGGCCGGTGGCGATGGCGCCGAACTGGACCGCTTCGACAGCATCGTCGCGAATGGTGACGCGGCCCTTGTGCGCCTCGTTCCACATCTCGGCGATGCTGGTCGGCGGCGTCTCGAAGGCTTTCTCGTTGATGGCGAGCGCGGTCAAGCCCCACACCCATGGCACGCCATAGACCTTGCCGTCGCGGGCGAGCATCGGCGAGCCTGCCTTGTCCGGGCTGATGTCGGCATAGTTGGGGATTTTCGAGACATCGATCGGCTGGATCAGTTTTTCCGCCATCGCCTGGTCGTTGAAGGCGGCGTTGATCATGACGACGTCGTAGAGGCCGGGATTGGTCCTCAGCTTGGTCAGCATTTCCTGTTCGGAATTGAAGAAGTCGTTGACGACCTTGTTGCCGGTCGCCTTCTCGAAGGCGGCGATGGCCCAGGGCTCGTCGGCGCCGTAGCCCTTCCAGTTGAGCACATGCACCTCGTCGGCGCTGGCGACCAGTGCGGAAGCGAAGACGGCGGTTGCCGTCACAAAAGCAGTCAGTTTGGGCATGCGCATGTTCGTTCCTCTCATTGTTTGCCTGGTTGGCGAGCTTGTTTAAGTCATTCAGGCTGTCGGTAATGGGCCTCTTGGCTGAGGAATGTCTGGATCTCGTGGGCGGTCGGCGCCGACGACCCGCCATGGCGGGTGACCGAGAGCGCTGCCGCCGCATTGGCGTAGCCCGCCGCTGCGAAGGGCGGCACGCCGCGTGACAGTGCGCTGACGAAGGCGCCGATATGGGTGTCGCCGGCGCCGTTGGTATCGACGGCGGCGACGTTGAAACTGGGCATCGCAATGGCGCCGCCATCCGCCAGCCGCACGAAGCAGCCTTTTGCCCCGGCGCGGATGACGACCCCCTCGGCGCTCGGGCAGTGGCTGGCCAGCAGCCGGGCGGCAACGGCCTCGACATCGCCGGGGCCGGCAATCTCGGCCGCTTCGGCGGTGTTGCAGCTCAGCCAGCTGGTGCGCGCCAGCACCCGGTCGAGAATGGCGCGCGGAATGTCTGATACGACAGGCGTCGGATCGAAGACGAAGGGAATTTCCGCCGGCAGCGTCTCGATCCAGTCGGCCAGCGCGTCGCGGCTGCCGACATAGCTCAGCGTATAGCCGGAGGCGAACACCCAATCCCCCCGCACAACCCGGACGGGCGCCATCATGCCGAGGCTGAGCACGCTCTCGGCGCCAGGCCATGACACGAAGGTGCGCTCGGCGTCGCCGCTGATCATGGCGACGCAATTGCCGCTGTCCATCACCGGCGATGGCGGGGTCAGCGTAGCGATGCCTTCGGCGGCAAAGGCGGCGCGAAGGAAGTCGCCGTTCGGCCCACTGCCGAGCTGGCCGCCGAAGACGACGTTCATGCCGGTGCGGCTGGCCGCAACCATCATGTTGAAGCCGCCGCCGGCGACCTGGGCATAGCTCGATGCGGTCTTTTCGCTTCCGGGCTCAGGCAGGGCGTCGATGCGGTAGACATGGTCGACCACCGCGCTGCCGATATGGACAAGGCGCCCGCTCATGCCAGGCTGAGCTCCGCTCATGTCAGGCTGAGCTCCGCTCATGCCGCCGCGTCCTTGCCGGAGCGGCCGCTTTTCGCCATCCGCGCCGCGACCAGGTCGGCAGCGAGCGCGCGCACCTCACCCATGTCGAGGCCCTTGAGCCGGGCGACGTGTTCGCTTGGCAATCGGCAAAAGCCGACGCAGGCGCCCGCCATCCCGGCGGCAATGGCGCCGATCGTGTCGGTGTCGCCGCCGAGATTGGCGCTGATGACGGCCGCCCGCCAGGGATCGCCACCGGCGATTTCCAGCACCGCGAAGGCCGCCGGAACCGATTCCTGGCTGGCGACGCCGGTGCCGACCAGGTCGACGATCAGCCGGATGCCGTCGGTGACAGCCTTGCCGCGAACCAGGCCCCTCGCCCAGTCGATGCGCGCGGCGATGTCGCCGCCGGTCGTCCAGTGACCGCGTTCTGCGCCTTGTCTGGCCGCCACGACCGCGCGATCCGAGGCGGCGCGCCAATCGCCGCCGGCAACGCCACAGCTGACCGCGGCGGCAACGGCAGCCGCCGAGGCAATGGCGATCGAGGTGTTGTGCGTCGCCCGGCAGGTTTCCGCAGCCTTGGCGACCAGCCCGCCGAGCGGCTCCAGCGGCATCATGATGCCGACCGGCGCGATGCGCATCGCCGCGCCATTGGTGTCGCCGCTGCGCCCCGCCTCCGCGGCCGGCACGCCGTCATTGATGGCGTCGATGGCGCGCTTGGTCGACGGTCCGAGCAGATCGTAGCTGCCGCGCGCCTTGACCTCGCGCTCCCAGTCGAGCAGCGCCTTGACCCAGCGCGTGTGGTCGAAACCATCGCCTGAAGCAACCAGGATGCGGCCGAGCAGCAGCGCCTGTTCGGTGTCGTCGGTGACAGTGCCTGCGGCCAGGCCCTTCGACACCGGATGGTCGGCGGCGGGCGCGACGAAATCCTCGACAGGACCGTAAAGCTCGGCAATGCGGGCCGGCGACAAAAGCTGCGTCGGCATGCCGAGCGCATCGCCCAGCGCCCCGCCGACAAGCGCACCCATCGCCCGATCGATCGCCTCGGCGCTGTCCACGCTCAGCGTTTCCATACTCAAAACTCCAGGTGAAGCGCGAAATGCGCCGGATTGAGCAGGCTGGTGACATATTCGATGGCGCGGCCGTCGGCGGCCCGCGTCAGGCGCCGCGTGCGCAGGAACGGCGCGCCGGGCGCGCAATCAAGAATGGCTGCGTCCTCCGCGCTCAGCATCTCGATATCGGCCCACTCCTCGCCGTGATCGGGGACAAGCCCCGCCGCGCGCAGCGTCCGGTGCAGCGAGCCCTCGCGCAGGCCGCGCAGCGGCACGTCCTCCAGTTCGGGCGACAGCGGCAGGCGGCTGCGCTCGATCGAGATGGCGTGGCCGTCATCGGCGTTTGAGCGCACCCGGTCGACGGCGATGAAGAACGGGCTTTCGACGCCGAGCCTGGCGGCGAGCTCGGCATCCTGCATGATCTCGAGCCTGAGCGTCCGCGTGTCGGCGTTGGCGCCGGCATTGGCCAGCGCCCGCGACCAGCCGACGGCGTCGTCGACCGGCATGCCGTCGAAGGTGACGAACGAGCCGATGCCGACCTTGGTGGTGATGAGCCCGCGGCTCGACAGTTCCTCGAGACCCTTGCGGACGGTGTTGCGGCTGACGGAGAAGCGCTGGACAAGCTCGTTCTCGCTCTGCAGGCGGTCGCCGAAGCCGAGCACGCCGGAGCGGATCTCGTGCTCGAGGACGGTGGCGATCCGTTCGGGCTTGCCGGTTCCGGGAGACGACATGCGACGCGCCATGGAATACCTGTTCAGTAAACCTGTATAGTCCTGTTCAATACCGTCACATGGCAGTCATGTCAACGGCTCGTCGCCGGTCGGCTTTTTTTCGCCGAGCAAGTTTGCCCTGCTGATCACGATGGTTCGTCGCAGGCTGGAATTTTATGGGAACTTTCACCCCCTCCGAGCGGTTTTTTCTGTAGTCGCGATGCGGCGACAACTGAAATATGGAGACAAATGGAGGCAAATCATGCTTACCAAATTACTCGCAGCGTCGGTGCTCGCCGCTGGCCTGGCCACGTCTGCGATGGCCCAGAATGCCAGCGATCCCGACCCAACCGCTGACATGGCTACCGGCAGCAACAGAAGCGTCGTCATCGACCCGGCGCCCACTGATCCGAACTTGGCCGATCCGAACCTGGGCGAGCGGGTCGATCCCGGGATCACCGGCAGCATTATTGCAGGCCCCGACGGCACGAATTCCAATGCCGACCGGAACTGCCCGCCAAGCCCGCAGGGTGCGATGCCTGATGCAACGCACAAGGCTCCCGGCACGGTTTCACCGACCGTCAACGACAGGCACTGCGGCATGTAGCCGAGATCGATTTCGCTTTCGGCCGCGGCACGAACAGAGCCGCGGCCGAAGCATTATTTGCCGAAGCGCTAAGATCACGACTTCGTCATCCCAGGGCAAGCAAGGAGCGAAGCGACGCGGCGCAGACGTCGGATCCATGCCGTTACCTCAGAGCGTCACGACGGTGCAGAACCCTTGATGGGGGAGATGTCCGGCAGGACAGAGGGGGGCGCGAAGGATCACTACAGATCAGCATTTGGCGCCCGGCCAACATCCCACAGTCGCTTTCGAAGAACCAGATCCTCCGGGCAGAAGACTAGCTCGCTGAGCCCTTGCGCGGTCGGGCAGCCTTGGGCTCCTTGCCAGCGCCGGCCTCTTGGCCAGCTTGGCTTTCGGCCGGCTCTCCTCACCGTCGATCTCGGCGGCGGCCTGGTCCCAGTGCTGCTGATGTGCGCCGTCGGGCCGGCCAGCCTGTTCCCAGATCGCGTGAGCCCGCCGGCGAATGCGTTCCTGCCTGTTATCCGTCACAGTTGCCTCCTCGGCTCAAATCGGTGAGCGACAACTTCTAGCTGAATTTTCGACCGGCGTCTCGGGGGCTTCGGCCCAAATCGGGTGCCGAGTCGGGTCGGCCCAGATCGGACAGAACCGCAACGCCGAGGAGTGCCGCCTTTTTGGTGATCAGCCCCGCCAGATCCGCGTCTGAGCGCTCCGTTCCGGTTTGCTCACGCACGGCTGCAATCAACGCCTTCATCGACAACAGGGTAGTGCCCCGTTCAGCAAGCAGCTTGTCGACGGATGCGGCCACATTGCGTGACTCGACATGCGGCAACATAGGAGCTCCTTTCCGTCCCGCCCCGAAGACGATCAACGGCCGGCTGCCTGCCGGCGAGCCCCCGCTCTTCCCGCGTCTTGCCGGGAGAGCGGCGGGTGAAGGTCAGTCGATGACCTTTACGATCCTGCGGGTGCCGGGATCGACCAGAACGGTGCGATCGTCGACAACCACGTATCTGTATTCGACGTCGGGAACCTCGTGAAGTTCAACCGTGTCGGGCAAAGTGGAACCGACGTTGAGTTCCACGCCTAAGAGGCTGATCGACGCCAGCGGGTGCCTCTCCACATATTGGCGGACGACCGTCTGCTGCTCGGGCGTGACAATCACCTGGTCTGCGGTGGCGACGCCGACACCGGCCAGCAGAGCCAGCCCGGCGGCGGCAGGAACAAGGTGGATTTTCATCGTCTTCTCCTGTCTGGTTTGCGGGCTTTGCCTTCCACGGGTGGCAATATTAGATCACAATCGGGACGGCGGGCCCTCTCTGGAAACGCTCACGCAACCTTCTTGTTCCGTGAGCGGCGGCTAATCGATCGCCGTATTGGCGCCGCTCTGGCGTTCCCGCGAGCCGCCGCATTGGCCCGCGTTCCTTTCGCAGGCACGCGGGCCGATCGGTTTTGCCCGATCAGCAGCGATACCGGAGGGGGTGATATCGACTGCTTCGAGAACAACATTTAGCCATAACTAATGTTCCACCCTACGGCAAAAATCCCTGCCGGCGCCGGTACCGTCAGGCGCAAGACCGGCAATGCCCCCAATCTATGGTTTCGGCGGCTGCGGCGGCACCTCGCCGGGCTTGAGCACCGGTGTCCTGCCCTCGTCCGGCGGCGGTGCGGCCATGCCGCGATCACCGGTCGGCGGCGGCAGCAGCACGCCGTTGCAGGGATCAAGCATTTCAGTCAGGCTGTCGCCGGCGCCGTTGTTGGCGGGCGGCTGCTGCTGCTGGCCATTCTGCGGCTGGGCCTGGCAGTGGCCGGCAGGCGCCTGGTCTTGTGTCTCGTTATCCGTCTGGGCAGCAACCGGCGCCGCCAACGCCAGTGCGCCGAGCAGCGTGATTGGCAAGAATGCGAAAGGTTTCATGTCGAACTCCTCCGCGCGAACGATCGCCCCTCCTTGCCAAAGCAGGTTGGCGGCGATTGGTTCCCGCCTGCAGCAAGCCGCCCGGCTCCATGCGGGTGGGCGCGGCGCGGCATGTTGGGGAATCGTTAATCAGCGATTGCTACTATGGCGGAATGACCAAGAACCTCGGAAATGCCGAAAGAAGCGCCCCAAACGAGCCGGCAAGGAGCTCCGCTCTAAGCCGGCTGGCGCCAGCCCTGTTTCCCCTGGTGGTTGTCGCGCTTGGCTATCTGGTCGGCTGGCAGTTCTTCGGTTTCTAGGGCGGGGCCTCTGGCCTGCAACCGCCAATCTCCAGCGCTGGCGATTAGCCGCAAGCCCCTCCACCTTCGTCATCCTAGAGCAAGCAAGGAGCGAAGCGACGCGGCGCAGACCCTAGGATGACGAAGTGGAGGGGTGTCTCAGCTCATCCTAGAGGCTGCAATTGCCACTGAGATTCCCTGCTGGTCGGCAGCCAAATCTCCAACGCTGGCGATTGGCATAAGCCACCACGCCTTCGTCATCCCAGGCCGCGCCGCGTCGCTCCTTGCTCCGCCCTGGGATGACGAAATGGAGGGAACTAGTCCGGGAAAAAGAACACCGGCTCGTCGCATCGGTGGACCCGGCATTGACCGTCAAGCGTCCTGACATAGGCGGCGACAGGCACTTCGGGCCAGTCGCATTCATTGCCGTAACGGCGGACATAGCGGTCATAGGTGTTGCGGCCGGTGGTCAGCACCACCGCGCGCCGGCTCTGGATCAGAAACTGCGTCTGTTCGCATGTCATGGCGCGCGTATCCGGCCGGGCGTAAGCCATGCTTGTGGCGGCGATCAGGATCGCTGCGGCTGTCGGGACGATTGGGCGAGCTGGCATGCTGCATCCTCACAAAAGGTCGTGCCTAACGCGCAGCTTCGCCCGTGGTTCCGCACTTCACCCCCACCTTTACCAGCATCTCCCGCAAGAGTGTTACTGCGGCATGAAAGCAACAACTAAAGCGCGTCGCCCGGTCGAACGCGACGCGCTTTAAGACAGCCGCGATCACTCCTCCCTGCCCGGCTTGAACCGCCTCACCACCACCTCGAAGACGATGTCCGAGATCCACATCGCCGAGACGCCGATGAGGAACGCCGCGGCCAGCGTCGTGGTGTCGTCGTTCGCTGGAATCGCCAGGCCTGTGGCGCGGAAGTAATGCACCACTGGCAATGTCAGGTAGGCCGCCGCCAGCGCGCCGCAGATCGGCGACGCCAGCATCTCGCGGACCTTGTAGCGGTGGCGTGACAAGGCGCGCAATATCCCGCCGGAAAGGCCGGCGACCACCACCGGCGCCTTGATGCCGGAGCATCGAGAAACTCCTGTATCATGGCTTCCACCCGCACCATCTGGCGCCCTTCGCGTTGTATGCGTTCACCTCGTCGAGCTCGGGCCGCGTCATGGCGGCAATGGCGACGAGCTCCGACGAGCTCGTGGAAGGCGCGAAAAAACCGCCCCCGTTTCCGGGGTGGGCGCAGCATGTTGGGAATCGTTAATCAGCGATTGCTACTATATTGGACATGACCAAGAATCTCGGAAACGCCGTCAGGAATGCCAACGCTGGCGATTAGCCATACGCTACTACACCTTCGTCATCCCTGGGGCGAAGCAAGGAGCGAAGCGACGCGGCGCAGCCGGTGTTTGATCCCGGACTTTAATGGCGCGTCATCGCAATCCGAGAACCGGTTCCTCGCATCGATGGACCCGACATTGACCGTCAAGCGTCCTGATGTAGGAGGTGACGGGCGCTTCGGGCCAGTCGCACTCATTGCCGTATTGGCGGACATATCGATCATAGGTGTTGCGGCCGGTGGACAGGACGACCGCGCGCCGGCTCTGGATCAGCTGCTGCGTCTGTTCGCATGTCATGGCGCGCGTATCCGGTCGGGCGTAAGCCATGCTTGTGGCGGCGATCAGGATCGCTGCGGCTATTGGGGCGATTGGGCGAGCTGGCATGCTGCATCCTCGCAAAGGTCGTGCCTAACGCGCAGCTTCGCCCGTGGTTCCGCGCCTTCACCCCACCTTACCAGCATCTCCCGCAAGAGTGTTACTGCGGCATGAAAGCAACAATCTAAAGCGCGTCGCCCGGTCGAACGCGACGCGCTTTAAGACAGCCGCGATCACTCCTCCCTGCCCGGCTTGAACCGCCTGACCACCACCTCGAAGACGATGTCCGAGATCCACATCGCCGAGACGCCGATGAGGAACGCCGCGGCCAGCGTTTGGTGTCGTCGTTCGCTGGAATCGCCAGGCCTGTGGCGCGGAAATAATGCACCACGGGAAGCGTCAGGTAGGCCGCCGCCAGCGCGCCGCAGATCGGCGACGCCAGCATCTCGCGAACCTTGTAGCGGTGGCGTGACAAGGCGCGCAATATCCCGCCGGAAAGGCCGGCGACCACCACCGGCGCCTTGATGCCGAGCGCATCAAGAAACTCCTGTATCATGGCTTCCACCCGCACCATCTGGCGCCCTTGCCGTTGTAGGCATTGATCTCGTCGAGCTCGGGCCGCGTCATGGCGGCGACGACGACGGCGGACGCACGGCGCGGCTGGTTGTGGTCGCACCAGACCCGGCGCGCCGGCGAAACCGGCGTTGCGCATCCGGCTAGCAGCAGGCCCCCAAACAGCAGGCTCTTGGGCAACAAAATCAGCGCTTTGCCCATCGCATCGCCTCCCGCCGTGCGGCTTCGTCCGGCAGATCGCGCGCCGCGCGTTCGGCATCGGTCGCCTCGCGGTCCATTTCGAGGCGCTCCTCGACGGCGGCGAGTCTTTCCGCGGCTCGCCTGGCCGCATCCTTGTTGGCCCGACCGCCGGCGACAAACAGGCCGATGCCGCCGACGAGCGCGGCAAAAATCGCCATGATCGTCGAGCGCGCCCAGCATGGAAAGCAACCACATCTCAATTGCCCTCCACGGCAGGCTGGTTTCTGACGAGGCCGGCGATGCCGTCGCGCACGACATTGATCAGGATCTTGAGCAGGGCCAGCACCCCGGTGATTTTTAGCGCCAGGGCGGCGTCGATGCCGAACAGCGTCCAGTCGAAGCCGACCAGGCCGGTGAGCAGCAGGATCAGCACATTGATCAGATTGTGCGCGGCGTTGGTATTGAACCAGTTCATGGCTTTACCTTTCGAAACAGGGAGAGGATTGCGGCGACCAACGGAGCCAGCACTGCGGCCCATAATCCGGACAGCGGTCCGCGCCCCGCCTCGCCCGGCTCGTGCTTTGGCCCTGAAGGCGCAAGAACGTTCGGTTGCGGCGGGATCGGAACCGGCGCCGAAGGCTGCACTGGGGCGGCGGGCGGCGACGGCGAGTCCTTGATCCCGTTCCATTTGCGGAACGCCGCGGCAAGCCGGATATCGTAGGCGTTCTTCCGATAGGATGCGCCGTTGTAGCCCTTGGCGAAGCCGGCCCAGTCATGAGCGCGCAATTTGCCGTCGAGCCGGTTGGCGGCGATGAAATTGACCGCCGCCGCCAGCTGCAGCGCCTCGTCCGCCATCATGGTTTCGACCATCGCCTGCACGGTGGGGAAGCCGGCCGCCCTGAAATTCTCGCCGAGCACCTGGCCGAGCCCCCATGACGCCGATCTGAGCGCCGCCGTCTCGTCGATGGCGCAGGCGGCTTTCAGGCGCGGATAGCTGTCGCGGGGATAAGGCTTTTCGCCCCATTTGGCATAGGCAAGGCCGGCCGCTACCGCCTTGGCCCGAGCTGCGCCCGCCAGATTGCGATAAAAGACATGCGGCTCGAACAGGATGATCGGCCGGCCCTGGGCGTCGAAGCCGCGCCCGCTGGTTTCGACATCGAGAAAGGCGTGGATCTCGTCTTCGCCGACGCCGATCCTGGCGCCGAGTTTTGGCAGATCGAGGTCGTCCAGGCGCCTGGCGGCGCCCTTGAACGTCATGTCCATGGTGTTGTCCTTTCCCAGGTTGATGCTTGCAGGCGCCAGGTTGATGTCTGCAGGCGCCAGCTTGATGTTTGCAGTAGATTGTGTGAAATGACCCCGAACTGTGGGGATTTGCCGATGTCGCAAGACGAAGGAACGGCGCGCTGGACGGTGAAGGCCGAGCTCTGCGCGGTCGGCCGCGACAAGCCGCTGCTTGTGGCGTTGGCGGTGATCCTGTGCCTCTATTGCGGACTGATCGCCGGGCCAATTATCTATGCGTTCCTGGCCTTCCAGGGCATGGCGGATTTCTTCAAGTGACGGCATCGCCCGGTTGAGAACAGCTCGATCCGTCTTGCCACCTGGTCCGAAATGGCTTGGCCGGGATGAAACTGCTGCCACGAACCGTTTGTGTCTTGTGGAGGCGGGAGGGCACGTGACGATAAGGATCAGGCTTCCGGGCGGGATGTTGAAGATCAAGACGAGGGACGAGCTGCGCCGCCGCGAGCAGAAGCGCCAAGTCCCGGCCTGGCAGGTCGGAAAGTACTTCATCATCTGGTGGCCGAGCAGCGTGTCGGATCGACCGTCCGGACGCCCGCCAAGGTGACGATCGCGAGCCTGCGCCCGGACCGTTCTGAAACCGGTCCCGGAGGGTAGTCCCTGAAACGATGCCTGGCCCTTGACTCTTCCGCAACGGAAGCTCTCTGGTGCTGCATTGCACAATGGGGTTGGGCTGATGGCGTTGCGTATCAAGTTGCCGGGTGGCACCTTGAAGTTGAAGGTGTACCGGGAGTTGCGCGAGCGCGAGCGTAGCCGGCGCGTCCCGGTTCTGAAGCTGGGCTCGCTGTATTTCAAGCTGCCGGCCGCGTCCGTTGAACGACCAGCCGGGCGACGATCCTGACCGATCTCAGGCAATGTCTTGACGGCCCGAAAATCCTCGAGCGGCGGTGCTCGAACCCTTCCGGAACAGCCAAGAAACGCGCCCATCGGCGGTTGACTCTTCGGCTGGGGAAGTTCTCTAGTTGCTGCATCGCACATCATCATTGAATTGCACAGCGGAGTTGAACCGATGGCCGTGCGCATCAAACTGCCGGGCGGCACCTTGAAGGTAAAAGTCTATCGCGAATTGCGGGGGCGCGAACGCGAGCGCCGCGTGCCGGTCATGAAGGTGGGTTCGCTGTATTTTGTCTGGTGGTCGAACAGCCAGCCGCACAACAAGCCGCAAGACAGCCATCATTAGCCGCGGCCATTCGCCTGCGCAGCGGCGCGGGCTACGGCATGTCCTTCGGACGGGTAGGCCAGCCAACCGACGCCGAATTATCGACCCACCAGATCGCTCGGTACAAGTCATCTGCGATTGCGAAATGCTACTTGCAATAGCTCGTTGCAAGAGGCCGTGTCGAGCCGAACGAATTAGAGCGTGAACACCTCACGATCAGGCTTGCAAAGCGCTGCCTCTTGCAGCAAATCATGGCGATGGCACATTCAAGGCCTGCGACAAACACCGACCTGCCAAACGTTTTTCGGTCCAGGCGATCGACCCGTGCCGATAGCTATGGTGCAAGCCAATAATGATCATTGGCGTTTGATGATTTGTGCGCTTACTTCGACTGGAGGCGTCTTATGCTCTGCGACGAGATGGAGGCGGTCATCGCTCGCCCGGTACTGAGACAGTTCGGAAAGCACTGATGCCATTCGTTCCGCTACTCCTTTGCCGCCTATTTGGGATCAGTGCCGGCGCCGGTACGAAGATGAGTATCCAAAGCGTCCGCACCGCACGGCGTGGCGATCACTCGATCAGCGACGAATGTATCCTCCACTGCGCTTTCTCTTTTGACCGGTCTGACGCAAAGATCATCGTCGGACAGCGTTCCTACATCGGCAAGAGCCACCTCGTCGCGGCCGAACGCATCGAAATCGGCAATGATGTGATCATAAGCTGGGGCACCACAATCGTAGATCACAACTCGCACGCGACAGGATGGCAGTATCGAAAGACCGATGTCGCCGACTGGCATCAGGGAAAGAAGGACTGGTCGAATATCACCATCGCGCCAGTGAGAATTGAAGACAATGTCTTTATTGGCTTCAATGTCATTATCCTCAAGGGCGTGACGATCGGCAAGGGCGCAGTCGTCGGCGCAGGATCCGTCGTGACGAAAGACGTGGCGCCTTTCACCATGGTCGGCGGGAACCCTGCCAGGCAAATCGGCGAAGCCGCTGCTCGATCAGTGGCTTGAGCACAGAGCTCCGGCCATGTAAGTGATACTGCGCATTGCGGTTTTAGGCATAATTTTCAGGAACTCGGTCCGCACCTTGTACTTCAGCCATCCTTTTGTACGACCTGCCAGGTGTTGCTCATAGGCGAGATCGTGAGGAAAGACCTTAACCCGCTCGACCGTCAGCCCGGAGGTCTTGAGCAGGTTTTCGAACGATAGGATTGTATAGAAGTTGATATGCCCATACGGCCCCGACATGCGGATAGCGCGGTCTAACCTTCGCGTATGCTCTAGTGGCACCTCTATATAGAGCTTTTTGCAGACCCTCCCCGCCTCTGCCAAGAACATGCGCTCGTGCTCAACATGCTCGACGACGTGGATTGCCAATCCTAAATCGAACGACTTGTCGGCGTGCGGAAGGTGGTAGCCATCAAATTGCTCCACGCTTTCAAGATTGGAAATCTTCCGAGCTTTTATCGCCTTGATGCCAGACGAAGATATCTCGACAGCGGCGAGGCTCTTGCCGAGACGGCGCTTGTTCAGCTTGTCCAGCACGGCCCCCTCGCCGGCACCGATATCCAAGACTCTTTCGAAGGCCTCGCCTTGAATTATCGTGTCGATATGGCCCACAGATTGAACAGAAGCGATCTCGCGTTTGGGATGCACAGTGTCGCCAGCATAGTATTCGTCGTACATTGACATAATGCTATCGGCGCCAGCCATCGGGACATCCTTTTGGTTCACGGTGGGACGACCGTGCCACAGCCATCCCGACGCCGTCCAGTAATTTTTGCCTAGACGCTCACCAGCGGTGCAATAGTGGCCGCCCATTCCGCTGACCCGACATCGTTTGGATGGACGCCGTCGCCGATTGATGCGTTGCTATTGGTGGTCAACGACAGACCGTTGATCAGGATGTTGTTCGCATCGGCCAACTCGGTCAGTGCGTCGGCCGTGGCCTGTCGATAGTCGGCGATCTTGAACGTCAGCTCATCCCGACCGGCCGAGATCCAATTCGAAGTGATCACATAGAGCTTGGTCGTCGGCTTGAGTGCCCTGAAATTGTTGATCAGCGCCTTGTAATTGTTCTTGTAGGTGAGCAGCGGAACTTGGTCGGTGCGATCGTTGTAGTCGTAAATCGAAAAAGCGACGTTCGGATTGGCCTGCCCAAGCACGGTGCGATCCGCAGCGCTGGTGTTGAGGCGCCTGCTGCCATTGGCCAGGTTGACGTGCTGCCAGCCCTTGGCACGGCAAAGCAGTTCGAACCAATGGTATCGAGCAGCAGATGCCTGGAAGCCATGCCCCCTGCTGTCGCCAATGATCACCGCGCGAGGCAGTGTTAAACGCTTTGCCGGTGCCGTGATCGTTGCCCCGTTTGGGATTGTGACACCCAAGAAACGGGTGCTCATACCATAGGGCATGACAACCTCGATGTGCCGATCGGCGACCGAAGTAAAGGTGACCGGCACGAACGTTTTGCCGACAGCCGAGCCGATCGTGAACGACTGGAAGAAAGCACCGTCGACATAGATGGCGCCGACGCCGTTGGTTGACGCCCCAGACAGGCCAGGATTGAAGACGTGGAGCGTGAGTTCCCGCGCTCTGGTGTTGAAATGCCGACGCCAGCCTGGGGTCGTGTGTTGATAGTTGCTGCTGACGATCGGCCGCACCAGGCTCGCCTCGGCGGCCGAAAGCGACAGGGCGCCGTAATAGTCGCTGTCTTCGATCCGGCTGTCGTTCGGCGCGATGTTGATCGTCGGCTCGTTGCCTGGCCAGCCGAAGGCCGTAACGTTGAGGATTTCAGCGTCAGCCGAAGCGCGCGGAACGACAATGATCTCCTCGATCCATCCACCCAGCGGGGTCAGGCCAGGGGGACCCATCGAGCCGAAGCGCAAGATCGAGACGGCGGGCTCGGTGAAGACGGTATCGGTGGTGCCCAACGTACCATCCATGCCAAAGCCGGCAGCGCCGGCAGTCACGCTGGCCATGGTCCGGTGACGAATGTCGGGATCGCCAGCCCCGGCCAGGATGTTCATCTGCAGAACATTGGCATTGAACATCTGCAAGGCGCCGACGGTGATCGACGAGAGCATTGCCATGATGCGATTGTTGGCCGTGCCGTCATCCAGGCACCAAATGCCACGCGTCGCGGTATTGGTCGCTTCGGTCGAGACAACGGCATAAACACTGAATGTCGAGAAATCGCCGGGCAACGCCGAGGTCGGCATGGTGATGACATCCGCCGCCCGTGCAAACGCGGCAGTAGTTGTCGGCATCGGCGACGACGCGTAGGTGACGGAGCCCGGCTCGTTCTGAACGCAATCGATAGCGATCGCATCACCCGACGTCGCGAGCTTGAACATCACCGTCGGATTGGCAAGCGTCTGGTTGGGGATAGCAAGCCGCGCCCACCGAGCGGTCGGCGCGATGACGGTCCACGTCGCTCCCGCATCCATTGACATCGAGACAGCGCCGCTGCCGGTCACGCGCTTGACATAGGCGTCCTGTGCGCGGGGAAATGAGGCTTGCGTGATCGCTTGGGAAACTGTCGCATCGGCAGCTGTGGCCGTCAGCAATGATGCGGAATTGGCGACACCGTCGATGCCGACCTGGCTCTGCGCCACGGTCATGTTCGTTGCGACCCAGACCAGGGCTGACGACGAGATCGTCTTTGTCGCGCCGCTTGTCGCGCCGGTAAGCGTCCCGGTCATGGCGCCAGCGCCACCCGAAAGTGCAAAGATGCTCGACGTCGAATTTGCTGCGCGATAGATGCCGGTGCCACCACCGGAAGCCGTAACCGTCTCACCATCAACGAAGGTGCCGGCTCCGCCGGTGACGGTTAGCTGGTGAGTGATGCTGAGGGACCTGCTCTGCAGAACGACATTGGAGCGGGCGCTTTCGACGCGAAGCCCCTTACGAGAGAGCGTGACCGGGTCGTGGTCGAAGCGCAGCATATTGGCTGGGACAGCTTCCATGAAGCCGAGCGCGTTAAAGCGGTAGGTGACCCCGGCGTTCGAAACGGCGATCTTTGAGGCTACCGGCCCAAGGAAGCGCTTGGCCGCGTTCTCGGAGTCCTTGATCAGAACGGCCGGTGTGCTTTCCGCAAACAGGAACGCAGCGCCACTGTCCTCGTAGGCTAGGCGGCTGGCGAGCCGATCCGCGACGGCGGCATCAATGGTCGGCAGAGACCTGCCGCCGGTATCCGTCGCCGCAGGCCCAGCCGTCACATTGTGCAGTCCAAGCACGCCGGTCGAAACTTCGGTCCAGAAATACTCGCCGACGTCGACATTCCTGCCGAGCACGACCGCCGCCGCCGCGCCCGCCAATCCCGCCGATGCCGCGAAGCTGAAGGTCGGCGCCGCCGTGTAGGAGCCCGGCGCGGTGATCAGGATTTGCGTCAGCGCGCCGCCGGTGACGACGAAGCGGCCGGCCGCGCCCGAGCCGGCGCCGCCGGTAAACGCCAGGTCGAAGGTGCCATTCGCGCCGCCAGAGCCCGCCGTGATCGCGCCGCTGCCGACGACGCCAAGGCCGATTGCCGCCGCGATGGTCGGAAAGATGCCCTTGCCAAACAGAGACGCATCGCGCGCGGCCTGGGCGCCGGCCAGGTTGGCCGCAGTGGTGACGACGTCGGCGGCGGTTAGTCCGGCATTGGCGGCGGAGGTGGACGCGCTGGCCGCGGCCTGGCCGGCACTGGCCGCGGTGGCATGCTTCAGCCCTGTGTTTCATCGCGCAGCGATTCCACCGCACCGACCACCTGCGAAATGTCGGGCGGCACGAACGGCGCAATGGTAATGGCATCGCTGCCGACCACCGGCGCGTCGGCGCTGAATTCAAACACCCGGCCGGCATTGACCGACCCGATCTGGGTGTGGACCGTCGTTCCCTTCTGCAAGGTGCGGGCGGTGCGGGCGTCGGCGGCGCGGAACCATTCGCCTTCGCTCACCGTGTAGATGCCGTTCTGTCTTTGGTCGGCCTGGTCCTTGACCAGCACGCGGTCCCCGACCTCGCACGGCACGCCGTCGATGGCCTGCAGGCCATGAAGCAGGATGTTGGCCGTAGTCGCCAGGCGCACGGGTTCGCGTTCGCCGGTCAGAAGTCGAACGGCGGCAGTTGCGGGTCGGGCCATCAGGCTTGCTCCATGAAAAAAGCCCCGCAAAAGCGAGGCTTGAAAGTGCTCTATGATTTCAGCGGGCGCGGGACGCGCGGTCTATGGCACATCGGCGGTTTGGGTAACTTCCGGCCTCGGAGAGCGTTGCTGCGGTGCAGAACCTTTGATCGCCGAGGGACAGCGCCCCCCTCTGTCCTGCCGGACATCTCCCCCACTTGGGGGGAGATCGGCAGCTTCGCCTGCAGCGCCTTTTCTGCAACGTTGAGGATTGGCGAAAGTGGTCGCGACAGCCGATCTCCCCCCAAGTGGTCCCAAGTGGGGGAGATGTCCGGCAGGACAGAGGGGGGCGCGAAGGATCGCTACGGAGGGCTTTTGTTCTGAGCCGTTGCCTTCTTCGGCTGATGTAACGGCATGACCCTACGGCAATCCGCCGACGCGCCCGACAACGCGCCTCTTTGTCCAGCCGGCGATTGTCAGTCCGCACGCCATGCCGGCGCAGTCGGCAACCCAGTCCAACCCATCCAGATCGCGCCCTATCAGTTGCGAGCCCTGAAGAACCTCGATCGCCGCGCCGGTAAAGGCGAGGACAAAAATCAGCTTTGCCTTGTGTTCCGGCCAGCCGAGGCTTCCCAGGGCCGCCAGCACCGCGAAGGCGATGGCGTGGTGCAGCTTGTCATCGTAAAGCGTGACGGCCGTGCCGAAATCCGGCAAGAACCGCGCCGGCAGAAGCGTGAGCAGGAGAACGCCGGCCAACGTGACCGGAAAAACGATCCTTGCCAGCATCGGATAAGACTCTAAGCGCAACAAGATAGGGTCAGTCCTTCATCTGATAGCCTGGACGGGCCAGGTGGATTTCCGTTCCAATGATCGCATCAGCGCTTGGGAATTTCAAATCCAGAACCACAAGCCTGTGTCGTAAGAAAGGCTGCCGTCGCTCTTATCACTATGGATAACGACCACATACCTGCGTGCATTGCCAGCGGCGATTTCAGGGACTTTGGGTTTTCCCATGAAAAAGCCTGCAGTTGATGCAACAGGGGCAGGTAACGAGAAAATCCAGCCCGGCCGCCTGGTTGCGGACATCAGTTTTGCGCCACCGAGGCGCCGGCCAGCCGGGCGAGCGCAGCCCTGTCGTCGGGCCTGAGATCAGCAAGGCGGTCATCGCCCGAAGCGGGCGAATTCGTCGCCGACAGATCAGTGCCTTCAGCGCCTGTGGTTTCACCGTCACCGGCCTGCGCGGCAGGCGCGGCGCCAAGCAGTTCAACAGCGCGGCCCGGATCCTTGGCGATCATCGCCTGGGCGAGCGCCTTTGCCGTGTTGCTGCGCCACGCAGTTTCGGCCGCTTGCCTGGCGACCGGGTTGCCCATCTTGGCGATGAAGTCGAACCCGCTCCGCCTGATCGCCTCGAACATTGCGGTGTCGTCCGGATTACTCTGCGCGATGGCATTGAGTTCCGCAGCCTGCGCCTTGGACCATTCGGCCTGCTCGTAGTCCTGGCGGCGCGCATATTGCTGTGCTGCCATGCGCGCCGAGCCGGCCAGCCTCAAAGCCTCTTTTTGCCTGATGAAGCTGGCGCGTTCGCTTTCCGGCATTTTCGGCACGGTGCTGTCAAAAATCTTGTCGAACAGGCCGGGCTTGACGACACCGTTGCGCGGGTCGACCTGGCCATACATGGCGTCGTGCAGCCCGCGGCCGTCGGCCGGCGCATTCTGGATCGCTTCTTTCTCGGCCTGGGCAATCTGCCCGTTCAGCTCGCGGCCAATGACCTCGGCGTCGAACGCATCCTGCTGCTGCTTCTGCTGCCGGAAACGCTCGGCGACGGCCGAGAGCTCGTCGCCAAAGCCCTGCATGGCGGCGCCGACCGGCGAGCTGTTGGGATAGGAAACTGCGTTGCCGGTGTCGAGCCGGCGCTGGGCGAGTTGAAGGGGGATGGTCGCCATCAGTAAAGCCCTCCGCCCGGCGCCGGCTGAAAGGCGCTGTTGCCGAACGTCACCGCTCTGCTCGGGTCGTACAGCCCGGAAAGGCCGGACACGAGATTGCCGCCTGCCCTGAAGATCGAGGCAGCCGCCGCCTGCCTGCCGGAAAAGCGCGAGATCGCGGCCTGCGTGGTCAAATTGTTCTGGCGCAGCTGCGAGCCGTACTGGATCGCCTTGATGTCGAGCTGGCCCTGCCTTGCATTGGCGGCGAGCACCTCGGTCGGCGAGCCCGACAGGGCGACGCCCGAGGCGCCGGCCCGGGCGCGCGCCTGCGACAGCAACAGATCCTGCTTGTGGCGTTCCTGGCCCTGCTCGAAGGCGGCGGCTTGCGCGTCGGCCCGCGCCTGCTGCTCATAGGCCCTGGCCTGGTAGTCGGCCATCTGCCGCGACTGCTGGCCCCCGACCAGCGCGCCGCCGACCGAGAGAGCCGTGCCGATAAGGGCAAGTGTGCACATGGTCAGCCGCGGCCCCGGCCACGCAGCGAAAATCTGGCCGCGATGCCTCCGACCGGCGCGCCGAGCGCCGGTCGCGGGTCGAGCGCGCCGCCGGGGCTGAGCAGCGACAGCAGCAGTCTGTCGGCCTGGATCGCTGCCGCGCTGAGACGAGCCGGGGCTGTCGCGTGCCGCTCGGTCATGGCGGCGCGCCGGATGGCGGTCGGGTTGATTTTCAGGTTGGCGACGCCGGCGGCGTCGAGCTGGCTGTTGGCGGTGGCGACGGCGCGGCGCAAGGCATCGGCGTCGAACAATTGCTGGCGCAGCTGCTCGACCAGCCATTGCGCCATGCGCCAGCGCTCGTCGAGGGCAGCGGCGTTTGCCCTGATCTCGTCGACGAGTGCGGCGATGTCGACGCAGGCTTCACTTTGCGCGGCGGCGCGGCGCTTGTTCGCCGCCTCACGGGTTTTCTCCAGCAGCGCAACGACGGCGTTGGCCTCGGAGAGCGCAGCGCGCGCCGTCGCCAGGTCGCCACGGCCGAACATCGCACGCCCCTTGGCCTTTTCCAGTTCCAGTTTGCGGGCGGCAGCATTTTTGAGGTCGGTGTCGAGCAAGGCGATGACGGCAGCAAAATCAGCAGCCGTCCGCGCTTTGCCGAGCGCTTCGGCATGGGGGGATGGGGTCATGGAGGTTGGGTCCTTTTTCGGAGAGTGAATTAGCCAAGGTCGGCGGGACAGCACCCCCCTCTGTCCTGCCGGACTGTCCGACAGGACTGAGGGGGGTGGGCGGGAACTCTACGGTTGGTGTTGAGGGCCCTAGGCCTCGGCGTCGAACACCGGCGTGAACGCCCGAATGGTGCACGGCGTCGGGTTGGTGTGGCGGATCTTCACCCGCCCCTGCCCTTCCCAACTATCATCGATCGGCACCTCCACGTTCCCGGTGAACAGGTTTGCCGAACTGCCAGGCGTCACGACCGAGGGAATGCGAACCGGCTCCCACCGACCACGCTGCATCGACGTGATCTCCAGCCCTGTGGTGTCCGTCTCAAACAGCGATAGAATGACCTTGCTGACCTTCTTTCGACGCCCGACGATCGAGCCGTCCCTGCCGCCAACATCTAGCTCCAGCGTATCGGCGCCGGCCTCATAGGGCAGGCCAACCTGCCATTTGGCAGCAGTCGCACCCCCAGGCAGGGAAACCGCCCCAGCGGCCACGGTAAGGTCATGATAGACTATACCATCCGCCAGGGCGTCGACGGTTTCGCCGTTGAGATGATCGAGCCCTGTGACCGTGGCTGTGGCCACGCCATCATAGGTCAGGCCGCAATCGACCTCGAAGGCGTCGGCCACCTCGCCATATTCGAACGGCACCGACTTGATTTCGATAGTGCGCCTGGTGGCGCCGCCGATGGTGCGCTTGACGATCAGCCACAGATCGTCATTGCCGTCCTGCCCCGGCGTCACCACGGCACTTTCAACGACGCCCCATAGCGAACCGGAGAACGCGCCGGCGATGCGATGCCGGTGCATGCCGCGGACTTCCTGCGAGGGCTGGTGCGTGTATCCCCCCAACTCCCCGTTATCCAGCGGGAACCACAGCACCGGGTCCGGATCGGTCTGGAACGCCAGTTCGACAACGCCCTGTTTCGGGATATGCTCGGAGACCTGGCCGACATCCTCCGAGGTGAATTTGCCGGTCGCGCTCTGGGTCAGTTCGGCAATCGATTTGCGCGACCTTGTGACGAACAGGAACGATTGCCCGGCGTCGACTGGGCGCAGCGGCGCGCAGCCGAAGGTGCGCGAGCGGCGGTTCTTGAACGATGACGGCGTCAGCGCTTCATCGATGCCCGAGCCGGACAGCGCCCGGATGCCGCCCAGTGTGCCAATGATCAGCGCCCCGTCGGATTCGGCAATCCAGGTGATATCGTTGGCCTGGCCGCCGCCGGCCTGGACGAACTCCAGCGCGGCGTCGTCCTTTTCGCCGGTGGCGAAATTGTCGAAGTCGCCGGTTGCCGAGGCATAGACCGAGAATTTTCGGCTGAAGGCCAGGCGCTCCTCGTACAGCGAACCGCTTTCGACGTATTTTCCGGGAACGAAGGTGCCGAGGCGCCAGCGGGCGATCGGGCTGAGATTGGGCAGCGCATGCCCATAGAGCCTGACTTTGACCACGGTCGCGCTGCTGCGGCTGGTGATGCGCGCCCAGCGCCAGACAGCATCCGAGCCGAGCAAGCGAATGGTCCGGCCGACATCGCTGGTCTGGAAGCCGGTGCCGCCATTGATGCCGACGATCGAGGATGCCGTGAGGTCGAACGGCGTCTGGCTGTCGCCGCCTTCGTGCCAGCCCATTTCGGCGATGTCGAGGTTGCTGTCGTCCTCCGATCCCGAAATAGTCAGCCGATAGGCCTGATAGGCGGTCTCGTTCTGGAACTCATAAAACCGCACCTCGCCGCGCGACCAGCCGGTTTCCGCCGTCCGGCTGTCAAGCGAGATCCAGTTGGTGCCGTCAAAGCCCTGGAAATCCCAGGCCACCGCTGCCCGAGGATTGCCGCTTGCTCTCGCCCTTAGCCAGTAAGCGTCGCAGACCTTGGTCGTGGCGCCTGCAAAATCATAGGATACGTCGCCGGTGGTCGCGCCAAAGCTGAGGTTTGTTCCGTTGTCGCGGTCGAACGCATGCCAGGCGGTGCCGGCGGTTGCAGCAGCGGTCCCGGTTGGCAGCGTATCGCTGGTCATTTGGGGATGGACAGCACCTGTCTCGGCGGGCGTCAGCGTGGTCGCGCTTGTGTTGATGTCGTCATAGGGGCCGTCGAGAAAGACGAACTCGGCCAGTGTCCAAGTGGTGTGCCCCGTGCGGGTGAGAACCTGCGGCAGGTGGTTTTTGTGGGTGATCCACATCTGGTCGGCGGACTGGAC
Organism: Mesorhizobium sp. WSM4848; assembly: GCF_055811375.1. NCBI lineage: Bacteria > Pseudomonadati > Pseudomonadota > Alphaproteobacteria > Hyphomicrobiales > Phyllobacteriaceae > Mesorhizobium > Mesorhizobium sp. WSM4848. Next base: position 152,763 of record NZ_JBVVPX010000007.1, on the reverse strand, counting down.
GAATTGCAGGTCGAACAGATCGGCTTCGAGATAGGGTGTCGCCACTTCCACCGTGCCGACGCGGGCGCCATAGGCATGGACGCGGATGTAGAGATCGCCGAATTCGAGCGCATAGGCCTGATCCGCCGAGAAGATGAACGGGATCAGCCGCGTCGCTTTGGCAGAATCCTTCGCCTCGGCGCAGAAATAGGTGCCGCCGCGCTTGCGAATGCCACCATGCGGGAGCGTCAAAAAGTTTTCGCAGCGGGAGAGTGCACCCCGGTAAAGATCGAGCGAGGCGCGGGCGTGCAATCGCGGACTGATTTCGCCACGGACGAAGGTGTCCTGGATGGGATAGAGCATCGTCATCAGGCGCGCCAGTAGCCGCCGCGCTGGATCGCCCAGGACGACGTTGAAAACCTGCCGCCACGCTGGATGGCGTTGGCGTGGAACGCCGCGTCCAGCGCCGCGCTATAGGCACCGCGGGCGATGTCGATCATGCCCGCCTTGTGGGTCAGCGGATGCGCGATCTTGACGGCAAGCGCTGCAACCAGCACTTCGGTGAACGTCGCGTCCCAGTCGTTCGGATCGGTGAGGTTGGCGATATAGCGGATGATGCGAGGGGAAGGCTGGTCGCAATAGATCAGCCCGGCTTCCTGGCGCCACGCGATCGGCACGCCATCCGGCTCGCCATTGTGGGTCAGCGGCAAAACCCGCAGGCAGTCCACGGGCAATCATAGGCAAAGTTCAGCGTGCCGGCGCCACTGCCGGTATCGGACCCGGCGACGGCAGCCGCCAGGATTGCGAACACCCAGGCATGTTTCATCAGCTCCGCCTCGCGGGTCAGGTCGAAATGCAGGTTGAGCAGGCGGGCCGGTTTGACATCCTGGTCAAGGCTGTCGACCGTCGCCTCGTCGAGAACGCCGAGCGCCATGTTGGCGATGTCGAGCGGGGTGATGGCCATGGTTTTGGCCTCCATCAGTGTGGATCGGGAAAAGGGCGTTGTCGGTGAAGCTGCCAATCTCCCCACCCGTGGGGGAGATGCCAAATTTTGGCAAAGAGAGGGCAGGACAGAGGGGGGCGCCACAGAACGCCACCGCAGGAAACTGGCAGCGTGCGCCACCTGACAGTATGCAGTTTCACAATATCGCTGTGTGGATCGGAAAAGCCGCTCCGGTTGGGGTGGGATTGTGAGGAAGGTCGCGTTCCGTGGCGCCCCCCTCTGTCCTGCCGGACATCTCCCCCACTTGGGGGGAGATCGGCGGTTTTAGCGCCCCGCTAGTCCTGCAATGTTGAAGGTTGGCGAAAGCGGCAGTGACAGCCAATCTCCCCACCCGTGGGGGAGATGCCAATTTCTTGCCTAAGAGGGGCAGGACAGAGGGGGCGCCACAGAACGCGACCGCAGAAAACTCGCAGCGTGCGCAACCTGATAATATGCAGTTTCCCAACATCGCCGCGCAACGCGGCGATGACATCCTGCGGCGTCAGCCGAAGTGTACGCTCGTCGGCCGCCCGCGCGACTTGGCAAAGGCGCTTGCTGGCAATTTTTCGGCGCCTCTCGCCATCGCCAAGCCCCTGTCGAGGGCTTCCTGAAGACTTGTCGTGTAGTAGGCGGTGTTTTCCAGGCCGCTGAAGAAGTTGATGCGGTGGAGTTCGCCCTTTTTGCTTATGACAATGCCCGCTTTTCGAAGCACATCCTGAACCGCCTTGTAGGTCATATCCATGGCCACCCTCCCATTGCAAAGACATGACAGCATCGCCCTCTTGTGTAACCGTTTGGTGGCGGCAATTGATCAATGTGCAACAACAACAATTTTGGGGCAGCACGGCGCGTGAATTGGGATTCGCCACATCGGCCGACCGGATGTCCAGAAGGGCGGGACCTCTGACGCCCCGCCCCTTCCGGTCCGCTCAGGCTTCCGTCGTCTTCAGCGCGATGAACGTCATGTGCTTGACGCTCGACGCCGTGCGGTCCCAGTTCGCCGCCAATGCCAGTTCGGCATCGGTCGCAAACTCACCCGCCGTCGACGCGTCGAGGAAGCGGGTGCCGGGCACATGCGGAACAAAGTGCCGGCGGGCGACCATTTCGGTGACGCCGCCGCCATGGCCCTGGCGCGGCTTGCGGTCGAACTCCAGCGGCCCGCCTTCGGTATTGACCGGCAGCTCGTTCCACAGGATTGCCTTGTCCTTGAACATGAACGCCGTGTAGACGCCCGACGCCACCGGGATGTCGTCGTCGATGACCGCCCGCAGCCCCATGTAATAGGGGATCAGCGGCCCGCCCTGCTCGGACGGCGGCACATAGTCGATGAGGTCGGCGAGCTTCAACGCCTTCATCTGCTTGGAGTGCATCCAGATCGTCTTGAACTTGTCGGCGCGGTCGCCCATCAGATAGGCGGCCTCGATGATGTCGGTGTCGACGATGGAGGCGCCGGTGATGCGGACGAGGTCGCCGGCATCATTGGCGACGTTGTCGGCCAGCACCCCTTTCAGGATGCCGAGCAGCGTCAGCTTGTTGGCACGCTGCCAGTAGTCGGTCTGGCGGCGCACGATCAGCTTCTGCGGGTCGTCGCCGGCCAGGATCGAGGTCAGGTCCGGAATGCCCCACGCCTGGGCGCGGACATTGCGGGCGGCGACCTCGCGGCGCGCGCCGATCTTCTTCATCTCGATCGAGTCGGCCGGATCGTCATTGACCGGCTCGGACGGATCGCTGCCGAGATCCTTCCAGCCGGGCATGTCGACGGAACGCCCGCCCATGGAGAGCTTCGAGGCGATGGCCGGGTCGGAAAACAGGATCCCGGCCTGGTAGATCTCGAGCGACTGGACGTGCTCCTCGAACGAGTATTGTGCATAGACGGACGGAACGATCGCGTCCGCGATGCGGGTATAGGCGTCTGCCATTTTTTCTTTCCTTCAGGGGTTGATTAACGGCTGCGCCCCCTCACCCAGCCTCCGCTTCGCTCGGCTGACCTCTCCCCGCGGGGGAGAGGAGACTTGCAACGTCGGCGCCAGCCTCTTCTCCCCACCGGGGAGAAGGTGGCCGCCCACGGGTCTTGCCTCCGGCAAGCCCGAGGACAGGCTCCGCGGCCGGATGAGGGGGCTTCGGATGTATGCCCTGTCTCACAAGGGGTTATTTTGTATCCACAGATCGGGGTTTTCGCCGGCCTCGCGTGCCAGCCGGCGGGCGCGGACGGGGTCGCTTCTGACGAGGGCCGAGATATCGGTCAGGTTGCGTTCGCCGGCGGCGTTGCGCTTGAACGGATTGCCTCCGCTCAAAGCCGCGCCGCCGTCGATCGTGTCTTCCCGGAACATCGCCTCGCCGACCGCGTGGAACGCCTTGGCGATCTGCGGATCGGTCAAGGCGCCGTCAGGCAGGAGGATGCCCTTCGCCTTGTAGGCTTCGACCAGGCCGAGCTTCTTCATCGCCCGGTTGGCGACCTCCAGTCGCTGGCGAAAGCCGTCGCTGTCGGTCGGTCCCCAGTCCCGGACCAGGTCGTCGTGAGTGGCCTCGACCGAACGGGCAAGGGCGATCTGCTGCGCCTTGGCCTGTTCGGCCATGTAGCCGACGAAGCGGTCGTGATAGGCCTGCGCCACCTTCGGCGTGGCGCCGGCCTCGACCGCCCACGCCTTCGACGCGTTGGCGAGTTCGTCCGAATAGGCGAAGTGTTCGGGAAGCCCGTCGGGGCGCCTGTACTCGACCTTGTCGGGCGATGTCAGCGGGCGCATCGCCTCAGGCAGCCGGGCATGGAACCTGTCCCAGTCTTCCGCAGTGGCGTCCGCTGCGGGAATGCGCAGGCTTTCGCCCTGCAGCCGTTCCAGCTCGGCATAGGATGTGAGAACCCGGTCGAGGCTTTCAGGCCTGGTCCAGCCCTTGGTTTCAGCGAGCTTGCGGTTGCCTTCGGAAAGACCGTCAAACCAGCTGTTGCCGGCCGGCGGGGCGGACCCGTTGTCCCCGGCGGCCAGTGGGCCTGCCAAAGGGTCTGCAAGTGGCCCTGCAAGGTTGCCCGCCGGTGGCGACGCCACCACGGACCCGGCGTCTGCCAGATCTGTCATGAGAAAGATTCCTTCTTGTTGTTTGCAAATGGAAACGAGCACTGGCCAGTTCAGACAGGCGTGTTATTGGATTGTTCAGGGATCGGCTGGACCCGGCGGAATCGTTGCGGCCGCAGCCTGATTCCTTTCGACAGAGCCTGGCTCTATCGTCTTGTTCGAGTACGATCTTTCAGAGCCGGAGGCACGCACCGTCAAGACGAAAGAAACCATGTCGCATTTCGTGACAAGCGGTTGCCGCGGTTCCGCCGCAATGCAACCGCACTTGGCAAACACTTGGCAAAACCAGCCAGTGTATTAGTTCATAGGCTTCAACGGAGTATCAGACGATGACCATGTACAAAGCCATTGCCGCCCTGCTTGTGACTGCCGCGCTGGCAGGATGTGCACAGACCGAAGGGCAGCAAAGAGCCACCACAGGGGCCCTGGTCGGCGGTGCTGGCGGCGCTCTCGTCGGTCAGGCCCTGGGCCGCGACACCAAGAGCACGGTTATCGGCGCAGCCAGCGGCGCCCTGCTGGGGGCGGTCGTCGGCAGCGCGACAACGCCACAGCGGCGCGGCGAACAGCTTTGCCGCTATCAGGATCGCTACGGCCGCATCTACACCGCACCATGCGACGACCGCTACTACCGCGGCAATTATTGAGACGTTTGCGCTGGTCTTCCCTTCTCCCCTTGTGGGAGAAGGTGGCCGCGAAGCGGCCGGATGAGGGGTGTTCCAGAGACTACCGACGCCTCATTTCTTCCAGCACCCCTCATCCGTCTCGGCGCTTCGCGCCGATCCACCTTCTCCCACAAGGGGAGAAGGTGTCACCAACGCCGGTGCCTTACCCCTACCTCACCTCCAGCCGCGCCGCCTTCTCCAGCGCCGCCAGTTGCGCTTCGTCCAGCGTCAAAAACCCCATGATGTGCTGCACCACTTCGGCGCGCGCGTTGCTCAGCGCGCTGTGCAGCTCGAAGCCGTTCGGCGTCCTGGTCTTGGCCAGCCACTCGCCATAGGACGGGCGGCGGTAATAGCCGGTCGCCGCCGTCAGGTCGGCCAGCACCATCTCGCCGTCCTGGCCCGAAAACACCCTGAGATAGGCCCTGGTCAGCGCATCCTGCGCCTTGGCCGGGCCGCCGGCCTGGCGCGAATGGGCGAAGCCTTTGCCGCTCATGCGCCGCCCTCCTGCGGCATCAGCCCGCCAAAACTGTCGAGCAGGCCGCTGTCGCGGGCCTGAACCGCCGCCGGCACGGCATCCCTGGCAACCTTGCCGGCGGTGGCGATCGCCGCCATCCCGGCCTGCGCTTGTTGAGCCTTGGCTCTGGCGTCGCGAATCCCCGCCACCTCGTCCTGGCGGCGAAAGATGCGCTGCGGGCTGCGGCCGGCGCTCTGCACGATCTTCAGCGCCTCGTCGCCGTCGATATTGTCCATCACGTCGGGGTCGAACTGCGCCATCTGCATGGCCGTGGTCACCACCTGGATGGTATCGCGCGCCTCGGCCGAGCGGCGCAGCACGTCGAGCGGGCCGGTGAAGGTCGGCCGTACCGCCTTGCCGGCGAGGCTCGCCGGCGGCAGGAACCGGCTGTCTTCCTCATAAAGTCCTTTGTCCTCGAGGATAGCGAACTCGCGGTCGAGATTGGCGGCAAAGCCGGCCTGGATGATCGAGCCGGAGGGCCCGAGCAGCGCGCCCTTCTCCTCCTGCCGGATCAAGGCTTCAGTGGCCGTCATCTGCGGGTTCTGCACCAGCGTCTGGAACAGGTTGACGAACATCATGTCGCGGATCTCCTCGGCCCGGCTTTCCGCGTAGTTGAACGCATGGGTCGGGTTCTGTCCGGTGACGATCGGCGCAATCAGCGGCCGGCCATTGTCGTCGATCAGGCCCGGATAATTCTCGCCGGGATTGAGCACCGGCACATAGTCGAGCCGTGCCTTCGACGCGGTCGCCGGATCGGTGATCTGCTGCAGCGCCCTGAGGCCCGAGCGGCGCACGGCGTTTTCCTCGCGCACCGTGGTCAGCGCCTCGATGGTCGGCGAGATGCCATAGGGATCGCCCTCATAGCGGCGCCAGTTGAAGCACGATACCGGGAAGGAACGGAAACCGCTCTCCCTGACGATGACCTCCTCGTCTTCGACGACGTGATAGGAGGCGAACGCCGTGTCGAGATACTGGTAGGATCCGCCCAACCGGTACATCTTGGGCTCGTCGCGCGGCTGGATGCACTGGATCAGCGAAATTTTGGTCTCGCACTTGGCCGGATCGTCGACCAGCATTCTGATCCGCGCCGGCAGCTTGTCATAGCCAAGCAGCTGCGCCGCCTGCCGTGCCGTCCGCTCATAGCGGCGGTGGAAAATGTCGACCTGGCCCCAGCGGTTGCGGCAGAGATAGCCCTCGACCACCGGGATCGAGGCATAGCGGATCAGCGTGCCGCCAAAGCCCTCCTCGGCGTAGAGATAGGCCGGGCCGTAGCGCACGACGTTGCGCAGGCAGGCCTGCGTCGCCGGCACGAAGTTCGAATTGGCCGAATAGCGCAGCGCAAACAGGAAATCGCGAAGCGCTTCCGCCCATTCCTTCTCCTCCTCGCTCTCCTCGTCGTTCACAGCGGCGGTCGACAGCCCGTGCCATTTTTCCGACTGCGGGATGATCAGGCTTTCCAGCCCGGCAGCCAGCCGGTTGGCGGCCGAGTTGATGGTGTTGGCGTAGACACGGGCGCCGCGCCGCTCGTGCCGCTCGGCCTGCGGTTCCGCGCCCCGGCGCCCACTCCAGACATCGGGCGCGTCGGGGTCGCAGAATTCCGACACCGCCTCCCAGACAGCCTCATACCGGCTGCGCTCGCTCTCCAGTTCCGCCTGTCGCGACAGGATATCGTGGGCACGGGAATCGCTCGCCATGGCATTTCCTTGTTCGGTGGTATCAGCTTGTTCGAAGCCCAGATATTGCCAAGGCCAGGTCGAATTTTGCTCGCTTTTGCGATGTTCAAGGGGGCGCAGCGGCGACTCAAGGAGATCGATTTGACAATGACGGAAAGCCTACCCGGCGCCCTGAAGAGGCGAAGCAAGCAGGTTGCAAAGCGGCTGATCGGCTACGATTCCCGCAACTGGCTGCGCATCAGGCAGATCGAGGCGTTCACCGCGTTTCTTGAGGCCGACGGCCACAAATCCTCAGACGTGATCGAGATCTCGCCCGGCTGGAACCGCCATTGGAAGACGATGTGCTCGAACTATGCATCGGTCGATTTTCCCGAATTCGACATCTGCCAGGACCGCACCGACCGGCAATATTCCGTCGTCATCGCCGACCAGGTGCTGGAGCATGTGCAGCGCCCGTTTGCCGCGGCACAGAATATCCACGCCATGACCCGGCCGGGCGGCTGGGCGATGGTGGCGACGCCGTTCCTGTTCAGGGTGCATGCCAGGCCGCACGACTACAACCGCTGGACCCCCGCCGGCCTGAAGCAGCTGCTGGTCGAAGGCGGCTTCCCGGAATCCGGGATAGAAGTGTTCAGCTGGGGCAACAGAGCCTGCGCAAAGGCCCATATCGGCGGCCCGGTGCGCGCCTACGGCCTATGGCGCGACCTCAGCAACGACGAGGAATATCCGCTGATGGTCTGGGCGTTCGCGCACAAGCCGGGGTGAGCGCTGAAGAGCCTTGCCTTCTCCCCTTGTGGGAGAAGGTGGCCTCGCGAAGCGAGGTCGGATGAGGGGTGTTCCAGCTTGGCAATAGCGCAGAAATCCACTGCCTCATTTCTTCCAGCACCCCTCATCCGTCTCGGCGCTAACGCGCCGATCCACCTTCTCCCACAAGGGGCGAAGGGGTGCTCTTCACCCTTGCCGCGTCACCAATTTCGCATGCCGGCGCCAATACCACCGGCCAGCACGCGACTACGAAACGAGCGTCTCCTCCCACCCACATCACACCCCCAGCAGCACGCGGCGCCGGCCGGTGAGTTCGCTCGGCGACAGATCGGTCTTGACGGTGCTCGGCGTTCCCTGGCGCTGCTCGAGTTCAGCCCGAAGGGCTGCTTCGCGCGCCTGAACGTCCTTGTCGGCAATGGTCGGTGCCGGTGGCAACGGCTTCGGCGCCGGCGGCTTTTGGAAGAGGCACATGGTTCCAGCTTTCTCTTGTCCAGTCGTAGAGCAAAAAATCCTCGCCGTTGCGGCCGTAGCACGGCAGGCGGCAGCGTTGCGTGGCGCCAAGCTGGGCCAGCCAGCGCAGCGCCAATTCATTGGTGGCCAGCGCCCGCGCCTCGACCCGCCAGGCGCCGTGCGCGGCAACCTGCGGACCGAGCACGGCGTGAAAGAACTCGGTAATGCCAGGCACGCAGCGCTTCATGCGGCGCGTGCCCCAGCTCCAGGCGATCCATAAGCCGCCGCGCTGCTCGGCGGCGCCAAAACCGGCCTCCGGATTGCCGTTCAGCTCGGCGACATAGGCAAACCCCTGCAGCGCCGTCAGCGCCAGCAGCGCCGGCGACCATTCGTCGAACTGGCAGTCGATCTCCGTCAGGTCCTGGGGCCGCAGATTGGCGGCGATGTAGCTGAGGTCGCGCAGGGTGGCAGGGATGACGCGGCTTGGCATATCGGTTCACTGCCCCAGTCCGCTTACGGTACAGCCACTTCACTAGGTAGCGGCTGGAGCGGGTGACCTCAGTCCTGACTGGGCTTTCCGGACATGCGGTTGTCCATGTCGGTCAGCTTGGTCAGGATGCCTTCCTGCGCTCGCCATCGCCTGCTGAACGCGGATCAGTTTGAACGTGAGCCAGATCGTTACCCAAAGCTGCGGTACGAGATAAATCAGCATGGGTATCCACGAAATGACGGTCCCAAGAAGTGAGTTTTCCGGTTCCATAGTGCCCCCAGACCTACTGTTGCGGCGATATCTATTGCCGTTGGGCACCTATGAACGCAAGCTGCACGCTTGCGGTATTACCGTGCTCGTTCGTTGTCTCGTCCCTCACCTGAACGCCCAGTGGACCGCTCTGTCCTTTCGCCCGCCCCTCGCCGCCTTGAACTCCGCTGGGTCCACTGCCGCTTCCTGAGCATCATAACGCCATAACGTGTCGCCGCCATCAGCGGCACTGAGCCCTGGATCTAATCGGGTGCCGGTGGCGCGTCTAAGGGAATTGCCTCCAGGAATGCTCTGTGAGGTTCATCGCAAGCACAGATGTGCTTTTTTGGTCCTGCCGATTTTCGCCAAAGTGCGTCGACAATCTCCGTTCTTCGTGCGCTCTTTGGCGGATTTTTTTCGAGCTTGGCCTTCTCTCTCAACACGATGTGTGAGTGCGCATTTTCGCCAAGCTCTGGCGCGTTCTCAGCGTAAACCTCGTATATGTCATTAGCGGCGGCCATCGCGGCGGCAACGGCGATATCGTAGTATCCTAGATAGTGGACCGTATCCTGAAGCGGAACTATCGTCTGGCCCTTAGCTTTCGCCTCTTCAGCCTTACGTTCATTGCTATTTGCCGCGGTTCTGCAGCCGTAGGCGTGCACGTCGGGGTCGCTGGAGAGTTTGGCTCGCCAACCCACTGAAAGCAGCCAAGTCTTGGGTATCGTCTTTACCTTCGGCTCTCTGAAATAAATGAGCTTATCAGAGGCGAATGAGTTGCGAATCCCTTCGGTGGAAAATTGGGGGAAAATAGCACATCTCGCAACAATTTCATTGCTGCCCAACAAACTCGAGTCCGCCGCCATACTCCCCCGCCATTTTCAGAAGCCCCACGATCGAAGACTCGTGCAGAGATGAATGCTCCAAGATCTCGCTTTTCGAAGAGCTTGTCCGAAGCAAGGAGGCGACCCCTTCCGAGACAGTCATATACTGCCGTTCGGAGCCGCGCGCCCAACTGAACGTCACCGATTCTGAGTCGTGTGAAAAGACCTTCGGCACAGCAATCCCCGTAATATACAGGAGAGAAAGCGCAAAATGGGCGCCTTCTGCCGCCAAAACGTCGATGTGGTAATCCTCCTCAGCCGGGATCGCCGCCAGCGCTTCGATCGCGCTGTGAAGGTCAACGTACGCGGCACGGCGAAGCATGTCGGTAAAACTTCCGTTTGTCGACGTTGCTCCCGAATGATGAACTATCTTCGGTGTGACATAAAACGGAAGAGCAGCCGACGAGGGGGTCGTACTCGCGAGTACTGCGGCGGCAACCGAACCCCAGATCATAGCGGAGCTTGCAGTAGCGAACTGGTGGCCACTCTGACTATCGATCGGGTAGCCGCCTGCTCGGAAAAAAGGCGTAGCACCACTCATTTGACGTCTCCTAGGGTCTCGAACGCAACGCATCGGTCCACAACGCTTCCCAGTTTTTCCAGCACCGAAATTTGCCCGGCTGCGTCAAATGACTTCCCACTGGGACTGGGAACGGTATTTATATCTATAACATAGGACACAAAGTGGGCTAAGCCAACAACAGCTCCCACAGGCATGCCTTGCGCCGCTGGATTCAAGGAGACTTGCTGAACCTGCGCAACTTCAGCGCTCCACCGAAGGACTCGATTTATGTCGTACTGGCCAAGCTTAATTGCCTTATTCATCTGGAAAATGAAGTCGGCGGCACCGCTCAAATTGTGATCTACACCAAGGATTTTCCGGAACTCATCTCCAAAGCTCGACGCGTTTGGAAGACGCTTCGCAATCTTCACAACGAATGACTGGCGATATGTAGATGATCCAGTGAACTGGCAAAAAGCCTTTGCCTTTAAGAGACTGCTTTGAATTATGGCAAAGTCACTGAAAAACGGGAAATGAACGGGGTCTCTAGAGACAGGCTCAATGAACAAGTCCACGCGTCCCGGCACGGCTTGAATTCTGAATTGTGTCGCGTTCTCGATGGCTGAGGCGACAAGGATCGGGATAGGAGTCGCCGGAGGACGCTGTCTCTGTACCTGGTCCGGAACGATTCCTATGGCGTTCTGGAAAGTGGCTTCGATGTCCTTCGTAGCCTTCTCTTCAGGGGTAAACCACGCAAATTGCAGCGAATGGATTTCGTCAAAGGCCGTCAAAGAAATCCCCCACGCCATTTCCTCAGGCTAGCTTGGTCCTATTACATCAGGGTCGCCTTAGCAAATGATGAGTTTCAAGACCAGAAATTGACGTATTAGGCCAGCATCCGCAATAGCGATGCCAGCGTCGGCCGTAATTACCCAACAATTGGTCGGATGCCCGCGATCGCCAGCCCGCCCAGCACCCCGCGCTCAATGTTGCGGCGATAGGCCCGATGCCTTTCCTGATGCCGGCCCGATCATCACCCGGTTGGCAATGTCAGACCCTCACCTGAAAGCCCCCAGCGGATCGCTCTGCCCTGCCTTTCGCCGTGCCGTCTTGAACTCCGCCGGGTCGACCACCGCTTCCCTCAGCATCATCACGCCGTAGCGGGTCGCCGCCATCAGATCGTCGCGCAGTTTTACCACCTGGCCGTCCTTGCGGTGGTAGAGCCGAAACTCCTCGAACCAGGGCAGAAGCGTCGAAAACACCTTGAAGCGGCCGCTCTGCATGCGGTCGAGCATCTCCATCAGCCCGGCCTCGACCGACACCGAACCGTCGGCGAACTGCGCATGGCTGGAAAGCATGTTCAGCCCATGCGCGGCATACTGCCGGGCAAGTGCCACGCCTGCACCTTCCAGCGTTTCGCGGCGGCCGTCGCGCGGCCATGCCCAGGGCAACCATTCGCCCCACGGTTTTAAGGTCAGCGCCTGCATGGCCGGCGTTTGCTGCGAGGCGCGGCAGGCTTTTGCGACATAGACGACGTCGGCCTCCGTATCCCAGGCGAGCTCGACCGCTGCCGACGGATGATCCCAGCCGAAATCCAGCGCGCCGAGCCGCGGCCAATAGCGCGGCAGCCGGAACGGTTCGCAGGCAATCAGCTCCTCCGCCACCGGAAAGATGCGGCCGGAACCCAGCACCGGAATGCCCCTGGCCCGCGCCTCCCGCTCATGCGCCGGATAGGCTGATATGATCGCGGCGCGCTGCTGCGGCGTGTAATGCTCGGCATCGTCGATGGTCATGAAGGTGACGTGGCGGGTCATCGACATGCCCTCCCTGTTTTAGCATCAGAGCGCCAAAACTGGGGCCAATCTCTGCGTGTCATACTTGTTTTAAGAGAATAAAACCGACGATGCGGGATTTTCGGGATTCACCTTTATAGAGACGACATCCCCCACGTACTTGTCTGTGGTGCTCATTTCAAAGAAATTTCTGGCAACGCTTAAATACTCTACTCCGTTGAAATCGTATCTCACTTTTAAGTTGTACGTTGTTGGGTCGTTACTGACACATATTCTCTCGACTATCACAGACTTTACCACTGGCCAATATTCCGCCTCACGTGCAAACTTTCTTTGCTGCCACGTCGCTAAGATAAACCCAAAAAAGAAAAACAATAAAAACCCAAAAAAGACAATTTCAAACCAGAGCGGTACCTTTGGCGCCATAGGGCAAAATAACTCACCATGTCGGTGGGTGCAAGAAAACCAGGATTGCGGTAACCGCCAAAAATGACGCTCACTGCTCATCCGGCCGGCGCCCGCTCTTGGTGCTATCCGATTCTGCGCGTAGAGCAACGCTACTCACCTCCCATCCCCTCCACCTCTTCCGCCGACAGAAACAACAACACCACTTCAGACATGCCGAGCAACGGCGTGAAGGTGACGATGGTGATGCCGCCGGTGGCGTTGGTGCGGGTCAGGCCTTCGGAATAGATGTCGAGCGGCGGTTCCTCGTCGAACCAGACGCCGTGCAGCGTTTCGCCCTGCCACCTTTCGCGGCCCTTCTCAAAACTCTTGAACGACAGCACCGATTCGTCGGCCTGCACATCGCCGCCGCCGCCATGGCGCACGACGACGCTGTCCAGACCATGCGGCGCGCCGCGCCCCATGATGGTGCTGACAATGGCGTCGGCCGGGATCATGCCGGTGCCCCACGCCGCCGGCTGCTGCGGCGGGCCGACCAGAATGCGCTGCGGGTTGTCGCGCGTGCCCTCGGCGGTGACGCCGGCCGCCCACAACCGCACGGCCGTGTCAAAAACCTTGCCTTGCCACCACTCGGGATAGCGGCCGGTGAGATGCATCGCCCATTCGGCGCCGCCGGCCCTTGTCTTGCCGAGCTGGTTGCCGGCCATGAACAGGCGTTCTCGGTTGATAGCACCGGCCGCATGGAACTCGGCCTGTCGCGGGTAAGGCCGGTAGGCGGCAAGCTGGTTAGTGCGCCGCCTCCGGTCCAATTCCCTGAGCAGGCTTAGATATTCGGTCTTCGCCGTCGCGGCCCGGCTTTGCGAGGCCTGGTTTTGCGAGGCCCGGTCTTGCGAGCCCCTGTCTTGCGACGCCGGACTTTTCGAGAAACGGCCGCAGGACGGCTTCGAGGCCGCGGATGCGCTGCCTGATTTCGTCATCGCTCAGTGCTTCCAGACTGTTGATGTTGACGTGCAGGTCCTTGGGCAGCATCGACAGCACGATCTTCAGATACTGATCGGGCTTTTCGGTGCGGACCTCGGCGATGACACCGGCGCCATGCGCCCGGAAATCGGCGCGGATGGCTTCCAGAAAACCATCGGCCAGCGTTTTTTTCGATCGCTTCGGCCGGCCGGACGGCCTGGGTTCGGTCACATCAGCCGGTTCGTCGTCGAAAGGATTCTCGGCCATGCCCTACCCCGCCGTCCGGCCGACATCGCCGGCTTCGCTGTTTTCTTGGCCGGCCGCGCAGGTTTCTTGCGCGCCCGCTTGCCGGGCTTTGCCTTTGGCTTCCGCAACCGACGGCCACACGCGTCGCGTTCCGTCGCGCCCCCGCTGTCCCGCCGACATCTGAGTATCGGCAACACAGGCACAAACGTTCGAGAAGGCTTGATATAAAAAAACCTGCCTCGGTGGGGCGGGTCGTTGGCGCAAATCAGCACCTTGAATATATTCCTAGCATAGCTGCCGTCACAAAGCAAGCGAAATCTCGCGGGCGGCCTAAAATTCGGCCGCGCGCCGCGCTTTGGCAGCCGCTTAATGTGAATTATTTTTCACAGCCACGTTGATTTTTCCGACCTGTGAACTATAATTCGCATGTGCTGGTCGTTCAACAAACCGCTGCGTTCCGCGACTGGCTCAACGGCCTGAACGACACACGCGCCGTCGAGCGGCTTGCCATCCGCATCGCCCGCGTTCAGTCCGGACTGATGGGCGACGTGAAGTTCTTCGCCGGCATCGGCGAGCTTCGGATAGACCACGGCCCTGGCTATCGGCTGTACTTCGTCAAGCGCGGCAACGCGCTCATATCATCCTGCTTTGCGGCGGCGACAAGTCCTCGCAGAAGCGCGATATCAAAAAGGCCATCGAAATGGCCAAGGAGGTTTGAAGTGCCCGTCGAGACAATCCCTTTCGACCCTGCCGAACATCTGGAACGTACAGAGGCTCAAGCCGAACTGCTTGCCGACGCCTTCGCCACAGGCGACACCGGCTACATCGCGAATGCTCTCGGCATAGTTGCCCGCGCCCGTGGCATGTCCAAAGTGGCAAGGGATGCCGGCGTCACCAGGGAAGCGCTGTACAAGGCGCTGAGCCCTGACGGCGACCCGCGCCTGTCGACGCTACTGGGCGTCGTCAAGGCATTGGGAGTGAAGCTTACCGCCGAAAAGACCGAAGCCTGATGCATGCCACATGCGTCGCGTTCCTTCGCGCCCCCCTCTGTCCCGCCGACATTCAATCCAAGCAAGCGAAGATCCGAAAACAAAAAACCCGCCTCGGTGGGCGGGGCGGGCGGGTCGTCGGCGCCACTCAGCACCATGACTATATTCCTAGCATAGCTGCCGTCACAAAGCAAGCGAAATCTTGCGGATCGGCCTAAAATTCGGCCGCCCGCCGCGATATGGTGCAGCTGTCCGGATCGGAACCGCCGCTCGCGCGTTTGCAATTTTGCCAATGGGAGCAAAGCCATGAATGTCGCCAATCTGCAACTCGAGGGCCTGCTGATGGCCGTCGCATCGATCAATCAGGTCCTTGTCCGCAAGGGCGTGCTGACGGTCGAGGAGATAGACATCGCCTTGCGCAAGGCCGAAGCCAGCGAGACCAGCGAGGAGCGCTCCGAAGGCATGTCGGCGTCGAGCCGCGATGCCGTCAACTTCCCGATCCGGCTGCTGGAACTGGCGAACCAGTGTCAGCCGGAGGCGGACATGCCGTCCTTCTCCAAACTGGCGCGCATGGTCGGCCAGATGAAGGAACCCTACAACGACCAGATGTGACGTCGCGATCGCCTCGCGTCCGGTCGGAACGCCGCTTGCCAGCCGAGCTACGATCATCTGGCCGGTGCAGGCTTCCAGGTCAGCACACGGCCCGGGCCATGCACGGCTGCAAACAGCAGCCCGGCCAGGAAGGTAAAATGATCGACGAAAAATCCGAACTCGGCCTGGTTTCCGGCCCAATGCGACGGCCCGTGGAAGGCAAAGGCGAGGAACAGCACATAGGCGCCGGCGACAAGAGCGGCCTGCGAGAAGAAGGCGCCGGTCAGGAAGCACAGCACCAGCACCACTTCGAGCACCGCCGCGCACCAGGCCAGAAACAGCGGGAACGGAAATCCGGCGGCGGCGATGTAGCCCGCGGTGGCGCCCATGTCGATGAATTTGAAGGTCACCGCCATGAGGAAGACGGCCGCGAAGATCAGGCGGCCAATCAGGATTGCCGCGGTCTGCCACGGCGTTTGAGCCGGTGATTGAGCGGGTTCCAACGACATGACGTCCTCCAGGGTTGCGACGGCTTTTCGCCCCAAGGACGTTACAACAGCCGCAAACCCGACATCAGGTTGGAAATAGTTCTGTCTGGGGGAGTGGCAGGCGGCCAGGTATTGCAGGACTTTGGAGCAACGCAGCGATCCTTCGCGCCCCCTCTGTCCTGCCGGACATCTCCCCCACTTGGGCCCACTTGGGGGAGATCGGCTATCCCACCGCTTTCGCCAACCTCCAACGTCGCAGGGCAAGAGGAGCGCTGAAGCTGCCAATCTCCCCCCTCGGGGGGGAAATGTCCGGCAGAACAGAGGGGGCGCTGTCCCGCCGGCATCAAAAAGGTTTCTACACCTGCCCCTACCCTGCCTTCGCCTCCGGGTGGCTGATCGGTGCCCGCACAGTCCCATACTGGCTGCTCCAGCGGTCGGTCATGTCGCAGCGTATGTCCCACAGCTCCGGGAAGAAGCGATGCAGGGCGCCGGCCTGCAGCAGTTCGACCGGCCGGCCCTTGAGCGATTTCGAACCCAGTCCGATCGAACGGTGGATGAGGCAGAGATGATTGGCGCGGAATTTCTGGAACAGCTCGTCGAATTCGATCAGCGCCTCGGCGACGACATAGCTGTCGCCGTGATCATAGCTGACATCGTAGACATCCTCGACCGAAAGCCCGCGACCATCGAGATAGGACGCCTTGAAGGCCCGCCACAGATCCGGCGGCATGCGCAGCAAGAGCTTGAAGCCCGGCGATTCCTGGCCGCTACCATTGCCGAGCTGCAGCCGAATCTCCTGGTATTCCTTGGGCGACATGGTTTCGAGCAGGTCGAGCTGCGCCGTCATCATCCGCATCAGCCGATGCACCCGCCGCATCAGCGTGACGATGCGATGGGTGTTCTGCTGCTCGAGGAAGTCGACGACATCGACCAGCGTGTAGGCAATCAGCTTCATCCACAGCTCCTCGACCTGGTGGACGATCTGGAACTGCAGCTCGTCGGCATTGACCATCTCGGCCAGCGGCTTCTGGCTGGCGAGTAGCTTGTCGCAGCTGAGATAGACGCCATAGTCGCGCATATCGGGTGCTTCGATACGGGCGTAATAATCCGTCTTGTGCATGGCAGCTGCTCCTTTGCCCGGCCGATAGGGCTCCCTGTTCGATCCGAGCCTGCAGTTTAGTCGCTTTTCACTTGCGGGATGGTTCAGGCGCTTAAGGCGTGTAGCCCAGCGCGGCCAGGGCCGACAGCCCTGCGGCCAGGCCAATTGCGATAACAATGCCGAAATGCCGTTCCAGGAATTTGCGCCCCTGCCAGTCGTATCGCATATCTGAAACTCCGCCGCCTAATCTGGGGCAATGTGTTCAGGCGTCAAGGCCGGCCACCACCGCTTGCTCTGTTTCTATTGTTGCTGGAGCTTTTGGCGTGGCTGTTGGCGATAACTCGAGTCTAGCTCAGGACAGATTGTCCTGCAGAGCAAGGATTGCTTTGAGACGAGATATGCCTGAAATTTCTCACACTAAAGCTGAGCTTCGATGGCAGCCTTGTCTATGACAGACCATACTTCTACAATTGTTTCGTTGCGAAATTCATAGATAACATTCTCGGCAAAGGAAACTCTCCTCCCATTTACAGGGAGGCCGAGGAACCTTTCTTTCGGCGCGCAGTCGAACCCTAGCCGGCTCGCTATATAGGGCGGATCGGAAATCAGCATCTGGACGTTGAAGTAAAGGTCCGGAATGTCAGCAAAGTCTCTCTCCAGCATTTTGAGATAGCCTGACAAGCCGAGCCGCCGACCGTTGTGGATCACCTCATCATCAACGAACTGCCCCAGCTTCGGCCAGTCCTGCTTGTTCAGGCAGGCAATGTAGTCTCGGTAGACGTCGGCGAGGTCGGTTTTAGTCACGGCGACTGCTCCTGTCTCTACAAGGCCCCGCTGAAAGGGCGTGTCTCATGCTCCCTGTTTATTTGAAAAGCTGCTCGGTGTCCTCCATCGGCCGGGAACCCGGCAGAGGCTCTCGCGCTGCGCGTCAGACGCTAAAGCAGATGACGGCATGAAGCAGCTTCATGCGCCGATGAGAAAGTGCTAGACAGCGTCACTTTCCCGCTTCGTCTAATGGTAGGACAGCGCCCTTTGAAGGCGTGAATCGTGGTTCGAGTCCATGAGCGGGAACCAGCAGTTTCAATAGCTTAGCTGATTTAATCGCCGGACTGTCCAATATCTGGCCTATATTCTCCGAGGTTGGTGCAGGGGCTCGTACGGTTGCTTTAGTAGGGTTTCCTGCGACTATCGGCGGTCCATGTGGCATGGATGCGACATGAGAGGGGCGGATGGCATATAGCGCGAAACTTCTAAAGGATGTGGTGCGGAAGGAGCGGTCCGTCCTTAAAGAACTGCCGGGACCGTTCCCGTCGCGGGAGGTGGCGGAAGAAGCGGCACAAAACGAAATGGCCAGGCTTCGACTGCCAAGCGATACAATCCGTGCTGACATTTATGAGGATGATGCACTCGTCAGAAGGAATTTAGGACCTCGCCGGGACCACGCCGCGCTGTTCTGCGATGAGTTAGCCGCAATTGGAGCGGCAGAAGATGCGTTGCGGAAGGCATTCGAGGTCACGCGGGCTCGACTACATGAACTTGGAGACAGCGATGCGGCTGTTATCCTTGTTAGACGGGAAGCAAAGCTAAAACAAATTGTGGGCGATCTGCTGACCGTGAGCAAGTTGGCGCGCTACGGGTTTTGAACCCGCCACCGTGAGACCATGCCGCCAACTTGTCGACTGATCAGGGCGCCCCGCCCCGCCTTGGACGATGGCAAAACGTCAAGCAACGCCCTGGCGGGTAAAGTTTTGTGCAGGCCGCGAGGACATAGAAACGCCCCGATAATCTCCATTCAATTAGCGGGCTGTTTCGGGAGGGGTGGCGTGGGTAAAAGACGAAAAGGCAGGGCAGCTAAGAAGGCGCTAGCTAGGTGGCGTTACGCTCAGAGACTTCTGAAGGGGGTCAGGACCGTCATTAGATCGGCTCCACGGTCGAACTATTTGAATCCTGCGTTAGCCAAGTATCGCGAAGGTGCACACTTAGATCCGCCGACTGGCGTGATCATCCGGAATTCCGGCCATCCGACTTCTGAGTCGATTTGGGTCTCCGATACAAACGCCGAATGACTTCCGTCCCGCTTACACTGATCTATGAGCGCGCCGAACTGCTGCCGAGGTAGCTTGCACGATAGCCGGTCCCCTTGCGGATCTGACGCTATTGGAGTTCTGTGCATGCAGGGGGAAATCACCATGCGCAAAAGCAAACTTGTCGCGGCGGCAGGGGCCGCGATCATCCTTTTAAGCGGCTGCTCCGGTTCGGGCCTTGGTATGCCCGGCTCACCGGCTTGGTTTGCCACCACACCGCAGGCGGAACAGGCAACCTATTTCCGGAACAGATGTGTCTCCTACGGCTTCGAGCCAGGGACCCCGGCCATGGCCCAATGCATCCAAAACGAGTCCATTTCGTCTCGCGGCAGGGCCTCTGCCAGGGCGAATTCGGCATTTGCCAACATGCAAAACAGTCAGCCGAAAACGACGACTTGTAACCGCTTCGGTAATGCCGTGAACTGCACCACGTTTTGATTTTGGCCCATATGGCGATCGCAAACCCGTCGGAAAGCTCGCCAGGACCGAATACCAAAAAAGCGCGGTTAGCGCGTCCGGCGCCGGCCACGTCCTTCTGCTCAATTGGCAAGCGCTCCGTTGCGAGGGCGATGCTTGCGCGTTTCAAGTTACTGGCGTCCTCGCGCTTGAAGATCCTGCAGTGAAACTGCCCTGCCGAAGCTCTCTTGTGTGGCGTAGCCTTGGCGCAAAGCCTCGATTTCGCCCTCGCGAAATCGCGAGCCTAAAAAAGTCCCCATAGCCAGTCACTGAAACCCAGGCGGCCGCATTGTTGATAGTTTGTCTTCAAACACCTGTCCGTCGCGTCCTTAGCACGATCGATTTCAGATTGGGACATCAACTCAAACAGACTACGGCGAGTCTCGTCGGCATCATTTGCAAAAACCTCAACAAGCTCTTTTCTATATTTCTGACTGGCGAGAGTGAGCCACATATATCCCAACCGACTGTCCCTCTCGGTGAGCCGACCATTAACGTAGCTCTCTCCGAGCGCCTTCATGGCGTATGGGTCGCCCTTACCCGCGGCTCGGCGGTACAATGTAAAGGCTCGACCTTTGTCCGCTTGGATACCGTCTCCTGCAGCTAGCATATCAGCTAGCGCAGTCATCGCGCTAGCTTCCGACTGGGCAGCTGCCTTTTCGAACCATTTCGCGGCCTCGGCTTTATCGACGGCCACTCCTCGCCCTTCGTAAAGAATCGAACCCAACCTCGATTGCGCCGGCGGATACCCCTGTAAAGCCGCCCTAAGATATAGATCAGCAGCCTTCCGATCATTCGGCTGAAATTCCATCAACCCTGGTACTGTCTTCGACCGGATGCCATCCGGAACGCCGACGGTGTATAACCATCCCAACTCGTGTTGAGCCGCTGCTATGCCTTGATCGGCAAGTCGCGTGAGATCCGAAACTTGGTTTTTATTGCCGAGAACCATTGCCGCCCGCACCTTTTTGCGGTCGGAGTCTTCTCGCCAATGTGCAGCTCTTGCAGTGGCCGTTGCCACGTCATCAGGGCTCATCTGACCTATTAGCATGCTATAAGCGAGGCCGTCCTGGGCTTTTGCTATTATCAGCCATTTCAGGGCCTCTACGTAGTCCACTGGTACAGCAGGCTCTCCAGCTGCATAGGTCGCCCCAAGCATGAATTGCGCTTCGCGATAATCCTGATCTGCCGCGCGACGCAACAGCGCAAGCCCAGCGGACACATCCTTCTGAAGACCTCGACCTGAGAGAAACATCTTGGCGAAATAAGTTTGCGCGCGAGCATCGCCGGAATCAGCTAGCGGACGGATGATAGAGAGCGCTGCGCCGTAGTTGCCCTCCTGAAAAAAACTCGCGGCACGATCTAGAGCTTGATCTCGTTCGTCGACCCGCTCGGCGGAAAACGCAGTTGATGCAAAGATCGCTAAACAGACCAGCCCGCAGGCCAACTTATTAAGCATGGACATGACCTGACTCTGAAGAGGGTTGCCTATCGATATGTGCACTATAGTGCGTCGCACTAAAGTACACAATTCGCCACGCATGCCAGATGGACATGCGTCAGCTCGTTGCCAAGAACGTGAAGCGCTGCCGCACAGCGGCCGGCCTCACCCAGCACGAACTCGCCGCGAGGATGGCCTCGATCGCGCCTATGTCAGCGGGCTAGAGATGGGGAAGCGTAACCCGACCGTGATCATGCTTTGGCGGATCGCTGAGGCAATTGGCGTCAGGCCCGTCGATCTCCTGTCGGAGAATGACTAGTCGCTGGGGTAGCCAGGGCGAGCTTCGAGATGTGAGGTTCCAATATGTTTTGCTTTCGGTCCTGAGCGAGGAAGCTGAAGTTGCTGAAGCGATCCTCGGAGGCGAATGAACATCCATAAGAATGCCCGACTGCCGCCGCATGTTCGAGAGCGGATCGTGACTGAAGTGCTGCGCTGGCCGACGCCGCTTAGGCGGATCTCGAGGCGCTCGCTCATCCCCGGAACCGCTCGGTGGTCCAACGGATCTTGCCGTCGATCTTCATCGGCTTGTGGATCATCAATCGCTTGGGCAGGTGTTCCGGATGCACCTCGAGCAAGGTGATCGTGATCTGCGGCTTGCAACGGCTGCAATCAAACTTGAGCTTCAGCGGGTCGGTGCCGCCGCCATAGACCATCATGAGATCGGCCGAACGGCAGTAGCGGACGTTGCCGCAGCTGCATTCCGCCTTGACGAGCATGTTGTGCCGGGTCGCCTTGCCCAGCGTGTCGATCGGATCGTGCGCCATGAGAACAGAAAAGGAACATTTTCCTCGAACGTCAAGGCCTGCTCTGGAATGTTCCTGCTGGCGGCGCGTTCAACCGTTTCTGTTGGCCCGCGTATGGGCTGGGTACTGGTAGCGGAACGCCCGCATAATAGCCCAAAAGAGCAGCTTGTAGGCACTTGACAAGACTGGTACAGATAGCCTGACAAACAGTAAGCAGGGTATTCGGAACGGTTTCCGGTATAACGAGTTGTTCACACAACTCGCACAAACTGCTTGGGGGGACTGATATGGACATGAATCTGATGAAGCACGCATTCGCGACGATCACTGTATCGCTCCTAGACAGAGAAGATGGTGGACTGCGCGTACAGAGCGATGATTTGCCGGGGCTGATCCTGTCGGGACCAGATCAGAAGCAGGTCATCAATCTGATCGTACCCGCTATGGCGGCCCTCCTGGAGCGTCTGGGCTTCAATGATTTCCATATTCATCCCACGCGCACGGTGGGTGAAATTATGGATTGCGCTAATCCGCAAAAACTGGACATGCACGTTCAACAGTTTGTTGTTGAATACGCTAAAGCGGCGTAATCACCCTTCATGATTGCCGTTCGGCTTTTTTCTCGGGGCGAGATTGTCACCAGACTCGCCCCCTATAAGTGCAGGCACATAGCCGATTTGGGCGACGGCTTGGAGATCTGGGAAACGGGATGGAATTACCCGTTCACCCTCCAATCGCAAGGTGAGCGATATGACGAGTGGCAGTTCAGGCGCATCTTGGCGTCTGTGATTGCCGTCACGATGCCGCCGGAATGGATGACCGAAAACGGCAACGGGGCACATTAGGGTTTAACGGACGCGCGTAGCCGCTCCCCCGCCCCGCCCACTCCAAATTCTGTCGCTCTTGATGCTTTGACTCTGACCTTGGCGGACGCGCATCACAAGCTGGATCAATCATCATCCCAGAAATCCTGCAGCGAGGCGTGCCGAAGGTCCTCCTCGCCGCGCAAGTGCTTCACGCGGGCTTTAATTCCCGGCTTGACCCACTGCGTTGCCGGCCGCTTTGGCATGTCCTTGGGCGGTGGCCCGGCATGTTCCTGGACGCGCTTCCACAGCCGCTCCCGCATCTCGCGATTGACGTTCACGAACGCACTGCCGACATATTTCCGGGTGCCTGGGTCAGCCATCAGAGCAAACGCCGGCTTGCCCCTCTCGCGCTCGACGCCAAGCAGTTCGAACTCGCTTTCGGTGAAGGATTTTGTCTTCAGCCAACTGGTAGTCGGGCCGCTGCGGTATTTAGAGTCCGCGAGCTTCGACACCATGCCCTCAAGCCCTGCTTGCTCAATGAGATGGAACACCGCGTCGGCGGTGCCCGGCAGCGCTTCGCTGAGTTGAATACGGCATCCAGGCTCGACCATGCCGCGCAGTATCTCCCGCCGGTCTTCCAGTGCCATGTCGCGAAGATCATGGCCATTTAGGTGCAGGAGATCGAAAGCGACGAAGTAGAGGTCATGCTGGCGCCTGGTGATGGCCTTGCGCAGCGCGGCAAAATCCGAAAGGCCAGCCTCATTCAAGACGACGACTTCGCCGTCGATGATGGCATTCTCGACGTCCAGCGTTCGCGCCGCTGCAGCTAGCTCGCGGTATTTGGAGGTCCAGTCGAGTCCGCGGCGGGTGAAAATCCGAGCGCCGCCGGCGTCGATGATGATCTGGGAGCGGTAGCCGTCGAATTTGGCTTCATGCATCCAGTCATCGCCTTGGGGCGGCTTTGCTGCCAAGGCGGGCATCATCGGCGGGACAAACTTCAAACGCATGCATTGACTCGCAAAACCGCGATTCAATTAGCATGCTCTTAATTAGTTCCGGAAAATTTTAACGAATCGTTGACCGCGCTGTCCCAGAATAGGACGGCGCGGTCAAACCCCAACCCGGGATTGCGCAGGCGGCTCCGGCAATCCAGCTCCCCCGCCTCACTGTCGGAGCCGCTTCCACACTCCTCTAGAATTACCAGCAACGGTTGAATCAACTGTTACCGCACTTGCTTTCCAGTGCACTTTCCCAGTCGTTAAACTTTGATGGAACAGGGCTCTCGCCTTCACGGTTTGACGCTGAGACAGTCCATCTCAGCGAGGAAGCATGGAAGCCCAAGACAACATCCGCAACGCCTGGGCCGCCCTCAAGCTGGTTCGCATGGCTATTGAACAGACCTGCCCCGCCGGTGTGCTGCCGAGCGAAGAAGCTGTCTTGCTGCTCTATGGTCCCGAGCCGGTCCACGAGGGCGAAGCGCTGGCCAAAGCCATCATTGAGACGGTCAACCGGCTAACCGGATGAACGAAACGGCACGCCCAGAGCCGAAGCCACCGATTTAAGTTTTTGGAGCGCCGCATCGCCCTTTGAGAATTGCGATCTCGGTTTCGTGGTCGCCACCCGACATCGAGGAAACCGGCACGCCTATGAGAAAAACGCCCAATGCGTCCCCACTCACAGCCTTGTTTTGCTGATTTGATACGATAGCCAAACGCTCTCTGTCAGCCTGTGTGCAGGGGCCGGCATTCGGAACTCCCGCAATCTTGTCAGGCGGCGTGGCGCACGCCACCAATCCAGCAAGCATTGAAATCGTCAACGCGAATCGCTTCACAGTCCCCACCCCTTTTACAGCCCGGCGGCAACATCGCGTAGTGGAAGACCGCGTGCAAGCTCGTTCGTCGTCAGATTCGACAACAAAGTGCAAAAGGCGCATGATTCCATCTGGTGTCGGGGGATACCTTCATGCATTGGCGTTTGTATTTCGCCGCCATATCAGCGGTTCTTATTTCGGTGACGCTGCGTTCGGCCGAAAGCCGCTCAGGCGGCGCGATGTGATGATGGGCTTGGACAGGTCTCGCTACGATAATCGGTCTGACCAGTGGCGGAAGCGCACCGGGCCAAAGCGGGATCGTCGGCGATGGTTGTCGGGCGTGCCTGTGCGGCTGGTTTTCGTGCCCGTGGCCGCGGCTTCGGCTTTGGCAACGCAATTCGTCATGCAACACACCGGCTCGCTGCCTGAGATCAATCTACAGAATTTGACCAAGCCGGCTCCGGCCCCGATCTCTGGGGTGGCTTCGGTCATCGACGGCGACACAATTGAAATCCATGGGCAGCGCGTCCGCTTCAATGGCATCGACCCGCCCGAGAGCCACCAATACTGCAACGACGCCAAGGGTTTCGACTATCCGTGCGGGCGCCGCTCTGCCGAAGCACTGGATGGCTTCCTGTCGGCCTCAAAGCCGGTCCGATGCACTTTCATTACGTGGGATGGCTATGACCGCTATGTCGGCGACTGCGGGCGCGCGGACGGCTCCAGTGTCGCCGCCTGGATGGTCGAGCACGGCCAAGCGCTGGATTGGCCGAAATACAGCAATGGTGCCTATGCACGGCAGCAAGCTAAGGCGAAGGCGTCGAAGATCGGTCTTTGGGCAGGGACGTTTCAGGTTCCATGGGACTGGCGAGCGCAGCATAGCGACGACCAGCAAGCGACGCCGGCGCCGCTTTTTGCGATCGGCAACGGCAACTCAGGCTGCAACATCAAAGGCAACATTTCAGCGGACGGCGAACACATCTATCACGTGCCTGGCCAAAAGTATTACAGCGTCACCAAAATCACCGAAGCCAAGGGCGAAAGATGGTTCTGCTCAGAGGCAGAAGCCGTTGCCGCCGGTTGGCGACAATCGAAAAGATAGTCGGTTGGCGGAAGTATGTTCCGTCGGTTTCGCTGATTTCCATGGATTTTCGACACGACTAGCAATCAGCATTCCAGCCAGTCCTGTACGTGGCATGCGCTAATGGCCGTGTTCGTCCTCGGGCCGTTCTGGTCTTAGCCACCATGGACGAATGAAGCCGCGCCCCCACGGGGGGGGGTAAGGACAGGCATCGCGAAACGGATGTGGAGAGAACGTCACATGCAGCAACCGCCGCACATCGTGCCGATGCGGAGGCGCGCATGAGCGCGGCCCTATTGATGCCGCGCGAGCCGGTGCATGGGTGCGTTTGCTTCGGCCAAACTAGCCAGCGCTTGCTCGACTTTTTGAGCTGAGGCGTCAGTGCGCTTGATGTGCCGGATCATTTGCTGCCTCAGCCGCGCGAGCCTTTCGGCGCGATATACATCGCCGTATCTCGCAGTTTCAAGGTGGAGGGTCGCGAGCCTCATGGGCGACGATTCCGATTATCTAGCAGTAGAATTCGCGTATCCGCCTTTCGTTCCGATGTCCGACCTTGCCCTCGCAAAGGCTGGCCGGACGGCCGCGACGAATGAGCCGCATCTCTGCCAAAGAGAGATCGTCCGCTGATGCTGCTCAGTCGACCGCGGGTTCAACCAGACGGTAGCGGAAGTGATTGCGGATGTGGTCGTTGAAGAAGCGGCCCTTGGCAAAGGCGGCTTTGAACGTGGCGAAGGTCTTCGGCGGCACGTCCTCAAACTCGTACCGTTTGCCGCTGGCGACGAACCACACCGAGAGGATTCTGCTGTCGGGATCGTATGCCATTTTTCGTATCGAGGTCGATGGCATGATATGGCTCGATCAAAAGCCTTCAACGATCGGAGAGCCTATCACGTTCCTTCGTGGTGTTGCTCCCGGAGCAGCGCACGAGGATTTGCGCTGGGCCACCTAACGCATCGCGGCATCGCAAACGCGGCAGGCACGGTCTTCCGGAAGCTAGCCTTGCGGGTCTCTCTTTTTTCCGAAATAGGCGTCTAGGGTCGGATCGTTCCGACGCTCCTTCGCGTTGGGTGAGAACCCACAAGGAGGAACGTTCATGGCAGACGACAAACACGAACGCATTCGGCGCCGCGCATATGAGATCTGGGAACGAGAAGGCCAGACGCACGGTCTGCACGAGCGTCATTGGAATCAGGCTACCTTGGAAATCGAGAACGAAGACCGCTCGCTTGGTGCTCGTCCACCGGCAATATCCGGCGCCGACGTACCAGCTCCCGCGCAGGCCCAAAGCCGAGAGAAGCAAGGCAAGCGCGCCGCTGGTCAATCGGATGTTGAGGCAGCGGAAGCGCTGGCGATGAGAACAGGCATCTCCGGCGATCAAGCTCAAGACCTCATCGATCGCCTTGGGGACGATGCGCTGGCACTCGATGAGGCGGCGCGGAGCCTCAGGGCATCCGAAAGGTAACCGCCGGCTTTCTCAGGCAGCCCATCGCTGTACTCGACAGATCACCACAGATTTTCAACTCGGCCCCCCGCCAGCGGACCGCCGCATCGGCCAAACAAATGAAAGCGCGCGCCTCTGGCGGAAAGAGCGGGCCGGTCGGGTCGCGGTCTGAGTTTCACGACATTGGACTGAGACGGCGGTTTCGCCTTCGACGCTCGATGGCGCGCGCGTTTCGACGAGCAATTCTAAGTTCGCCAAGCGTCGGCCGCCACCAGCCGCGGGAGTGCTCCATTTCGCCGGCCTCACGACGAGCGGGCCATGTCCTGATGAGTTCCGTCAGCGTCGCCGAGCACCACGTTCCCCACACGTAGTCGATGTCCGTCCGCGTCGCATGTGGATAGAAGGCGGCCAATACTGGCGGCTCGGCGACTTCGCCTGACACATCGGTAAAGACGACGACGCCGTACTGCTCTGTTGCGACGGGGCGGCCCATCGGAGGCAAGTCTTCAGCCGACAACGGATAGCGTTGGCAGCGGCGTTCCGCATATCGCAACCGTGTGGCTCTTTGAGCCTCCGAGTCCTTCTCCGCCTCTCGTCGTCGCTTCCTTTCCTCGGGTTCGTTACATTTGGCAGCCTCTTCGATTGTCGGCCATCGGTGCCGCAGTTCCTCATAGGACCGAAACGGCACGCGCCACGCGCGGAGTTCATCATCCCAACTTGCCCAGGGAATTTCGTGTAGTTCCCGAAGGATGGTCTTCGAATAGGGTGTTCGAATGCGCAGATCCTCGGCAACCTCGAGATAGGGACTGGAGATGGGGTCGAACGAATAGGCATCCCGCCCCTTCCTATCGCCGTGGATCGCCAGCAATTCGGCCTCGCGCGCCAGCCAAGGGTCGACGCGGCGGGCTGCCGTCTTGCCTGGTACAAACCAGCTCCTGCGCTCGTCGCTCCACCTCGCTCGCGGAAAGGCCGCCCGAAATCGTTCGACAGTCATTCGGTCGTACGGAAAGTTCGCCAAAGCACCGGGCGTGTCTTGTTTCTGCCGCGCAGGCTTATGCTCGGATTTCTCCACGGTCTTGCCGTCAATGGTGTTGGATTCGCAGAGAAACGTCCGCCGGCCTTAACAGTTCACTCGCGAACCAGAACGCGACTGCCCTTCGCGACTGAAGGTCGCCCGCGGGGCGGAGCGCGAAAATCGCGAATGTGGCAGCCGCTAGGCCGCGCGATCTTCGCAGGCGTCCCTTCGGGTCGCAACTCGGCATAAGCTCGAATCACTGCTCCCTTCGCCGCCTTGCGCTTCACCGCCACTGATCATTTGGCCCGCTCCCTTCCGGCCAGCACTGAAACCCCGTGTTAACGTCGTTCGCGGGTGAGAGGATGCGGCCGCAGCTTGAAAGTGTAGGGTACAGCTCGCTGCCAGGCACGGAGGCGGAAATGAAATTGCTTGGGTTTGCGCTCTTGTGCACCGGCATGATCAGCGTAGCAATGCCGGCCGTTCGCGCTGAGGATCAGCTTGTTCCGCCTAACCACGTAGAAGCGCCAGAGCCGGCAGTTCATTGCGAGGGCCAAAACTGCCTCCCACCAGCCGACGACCCTGTCGAGGAATGCAAGGGGCAAGATTGCACGCCGGCTCCGCCGGTTGACCCAGGTCCGCAGATTGAACAGGTCGACTGAACAGCATCAGCCGAACACCCCGACTACGAAGGTGATCGCGGACCCGTGGAGAAGGTTGGATTTCAGGTCATCTCCCTCCGCCAACGCACCTTGCCCCAACAGCGAGCCGAGGCGCGATCGGCCGGCTGGCGGAAGGCAAGGCGATGAAAACAAAGCTGACGAGCGCCGCCGACATGCGCGATCTGTGGGCATTGATCGGAAACTGTTCGGCGAGCACTTCGAAAGACCAACTTTCCCGTGGCACCTTGCGTGGACGGTGGAGATCAACAGCGAAGAGCACGTATCGATGCAGTATGTGCTGGCAATTTTGCTGCCCACACAAGACGAGTCAAACCATTCGGTGACGAGGCTGTTCATGAAGCGCTCGGTTTGGCGCTCCGACAGGTTGAACGTTGCATTGAGGCAAGCTCGATCGGCTCTCACGCGACGTGGCCTTCATTGCCGGCCTGATGGCGCAGCGCGTGCCCTTCATCGCAATCTGCTAGCGAGAGTGCCCGCGCAGAGCTTTTAATAACCGGGAATTTCCAGCGCCAACGATCTCACTATATCGGCCAGGCCCGCACCGGCTTTCTCGCAAACCACCCGCACGAAATCACTGCTCATCGTGCCGGCCCCAGCGAAGTCGAGCTCCGGCTGCTTCGCCGCCATCGCGGACGGTGGCAGCGGGGACGGCTAAGCGAGGGTAACAGAGCGCACTCGCAGCGTCAGGCGCGTCGCGAGGGCGGCTCTCCCTACTAGCAATCCTGCCGCCACATGTTGCACGGGTGCGGATATGCGTATCGCTGGTAAGGCGAGTAGACGCGATATCCTGGACCAGCAATGGGCACCGCCGACGATCGCACCGGCTACGAAGGCGCCCGGCAGCCAGATCCCCGGCCCGTGTCCTCGAAAGCCGCGTCTGTAGAAGCGTGGGCCGCCGAGGCCGCGTCTGTAGAAACGCGGGCCGCCGCGGTAGAGGCGATGGAAACGCCGGTACTGGACTTCCTGCGCCTTTGTGGTCGGCGCTTCGAACGACGCCTTCCAGCACCTCCACAAATCGCTTCAGACCGCACGGTGCTCTCGACGGCAAAACTCCAAATCAGTATCTGCAAACCTGCCGAGCCAACGAAACCCCACCGTATAATATCTCATGGGCCAGGACAGCCGCTTGACGATGCCAATCGAAGCTGGCACGCTCTCGGATCTTCGGCTCATTCGAGAGTGGCACGCCAGCGACGAAAATCCTCGAACATGACGATTTTCCATCAGTCTCGAAATTCGGCAGTCATTTGTCGCGAAGTGCCGGTCGAAAATATTGCCGGGCCGCGGTTGCCCTGGATGGATAAGCTCACCACTGTCTCGTGCCCCCTGATTATCGGAACCGTGCTGTCGTTTTGGCTGACGTCGGCTGCCAGCGCTCAAGTCAGTACGCGCGACGAATTGGCAAAATCGATCGTCTACATCGAATGTGAGGAACTCCCGGTTCACGACCAAACCGACGCTGGTGCGGCAGGGGCCGGAGACCAGAAAAAATTATTTACGCGGGGTACGGGCGTCATAATTTCGAATGCCGGCGATATATTGACAGCAGCTCACGTCGTTCCGAGCGTCGCAGGGAACTACAAGAACACCCGCTGTCGTGGCATCCAAGGGACGGCGGCGACGATGCCGACCAGATATCTCATCATAAGAGACAGGATAGCGAAATATGACGCGATTATATTGAGCTTCGTGCCGGAGCGCGGCGAGACCTTCACGCCGGTCAAGTACATCGACACAAATCAGATTGATGAAACTTATGATGTCTACGCACGCGGGTTTGAAGAGGAAGACGGCGCAACCGGCGAAATGAGCTCACGCCCGGGGCGGATCACGACCGCTACGCCAAATGGCCAAGGCATCGTACGCAGCAGCGAGATCACCGCATGGGGTATGAGCGGTGGTCCGGTGCTGCTGGAAAGCGGTGAGTTGGTGGGCATCATCGTCGCCACAGAATTCAGCAACGCCACGCCGACGAAGTTCGGCGTCCTGGCGGCCCAGGCGATAAGCGCTGCCCATCATCTCGAAAAATCGACGATCACAGATGCGCCAACCGATCCGAAAGAGGGATCGGGGAAGTCAAAGCCGGAGGTCTTGTCGGCGAAAGTGCAAGCCGAGCAACGTGAGGCGAGCGAGAATCAGAAAAAAAGTTCTCCTGCCTTGGAAAAAGAGGGTCCCGACACTCGCGAAAAAATTTCTGATACAACAAAATTCCCGGCGAGTGCCGTTGTTCTTTTGAGCATGGACTTGAATGGAAAGAAATACGTCTGTAGCGGCGCACTTATATCGGAAGACACCGTTCTGACTGCAGGGCACTGCTTATTTAGTAATGGCAAGTGGGTGACTCAGGTTACCGCGATACCGGGCCAGAATGAGCACCTCGCACCATTTGGCAGCTGCAACCAAAGCAAGTTGTTTGCTCTGCAAGAGTGGTTAGACAATCCGGCGGGCACCAGTGGCGCGCAAAATGGGTATAATCTTGGCGCAGTCCGCCTCAATTGCAATATTGGCAGGGTGACTGGTTGGTTTGGCATGCGAGTACTGCCCGAAGGCGCTGCGGAGCCGGGTGTAGAGATGCTAGGATATCCAATGGATAGAGTGCCGACAGGCTCCCAATGGCTGAGCAAAGGAAGCTTGCTAGCCGTCGAGGACCTCCTCGTCAGGCATGATGTTCGCTCGTTCGCCGGTTCCTCCGGCTCTCCTCTATACTCCGACCGCGACCCTCGGATTTTCGCGATTCATGCGTACGGGCTTCACTGGGGAGATGGGGATACTATCGAACCCCGGGCAGCAATAAGGCTTACGATCTCAAATCTGCGGGTAATTCAGAGCTGGCTTAATTCAGATCGTCCTCGTGTCCCGATGAATTCATTGGTACAAATCGAGTGCAGCGACGAAAGCAACGGGACAGTCTCACAAGGAACCGGTCTGATTGTCGGCTCAGACGGATTGGTGGCAACGGCATCGAGCGTCGTCCCGGAAAATGGCGCCTGTACAGGGGCGATCGGTAAGTCCGATGCGGAACGTTTGCGGCTTGAGAGGTTAAAGCAAGCAGATCAGCGCGGGCTGGCATTGCTTCAATTCGAAAAATCCGGCGACGCGGATTTTGAATCAATCGCGCTGGGGGATGCCAAGGCCGCCGCCTTGCAAGAGAACGTTCTTGCCTACGGATTCTCAAGCGGTTTCTTCAGCTCGCCGTCCGTCCGCAAGGGCTATGTTGCAAATTTGACGTCAGACAACAATGGATATCTCGAACTCGAAATGGATTCGACCACCGGCTTGGCGGGCGCTCCCGTCGTCACCGAAACCGGAGCGATAGTCGGCCTGGTAATCGAAATGAACCGTAGTTCAGCCGGCAGTCCGGCTTCGGCGATTGCAATCTCAGCTGGTGCAATCGCCAACGAGATTGGTCGCGGGAACTGAGCTACGCTGGCGACAAAGTCGATTACCTGCGTCGTGACCTAGTCGTACCACATGCATCGTGCGGAAGCCGATTTGGCCGCCCGACTGACTGTTGCCCGTCAAAACGTACTCGTCTCCCTCCAGTTCGACATTTACCGAATCAAGTGCATTGTTAAATTCTCCCCAAACCCCAGCGATGAAGCAGATGCCATCGTTCGCGTGAACACCAAGTTTGACGGGTCCATCTCCCTTCTTCCATGTCGAAACCCTGGCCGCTTAGATCGACGTCACGGGTTCGATGATAACAAGGCAACGCTCTCTGCACGAGGCCGAAGGTCTGCGTATACGGCAGAATTTCGTAAGCCTCGATCGTCCCCCTCTGGTCGAACCTTGCGCCCATGACGATTCCGATTAGCGCGTTGAGATTGCTTGTGACCGGCGCTCCGCCCATGCCGCTGGCGCTCTGTCCATCGGTCTCGATTGAACCGTCCGGGCCAGGGAATACGGTCGAGAGAACGGCCCTCCCGGAAGGGAGGAAGGCCCGTGCTGCCGCCCGTAGGGAGCCCGCCAATAAAACTCTACGACCGACCATCTAGTCCTCAGCGTACAGGACGTCGCAAAGTCATATGCTTTGGACTCCGTGAAGCGAAGCAATGCCGCATCTACGCCAATTTGGATTCGCTGCACGATCAATTTGCGCATGGCATTCGTGTCCGAGACGCCAATCGATCCTCTGCATGTCGACCGTTCATCGAGAGTGACGTGCTTTGCAGTCAGCACATGTCCCTGCGAGCTGACAAGCACTCCTGTACCGTGAGAAATTTGCCCGTCGCTGCCCACGCATTCTAGATAGACGATCGTTTGCTCAACCTGGGTGAAGTCACGAGGGTCGCGCCGACCAAAATGACGGTCAACGGAACTATAAAAAGGAGTTCACGCAGCCTCCAATACCAGTAGCCGATCCGTTCATCCTCCATCGGTCAGCGGAGGCACTGGCGCAAAAACATATTATGGCGTCTTCAAGGAGGCGACCAACTAGATCCGAAAACTGTTACGCGTCTGCTATCTGGGCCCGGAGTCCGCTTCCGTTGTGCGTGGATGTAATTGGCCGCCTCCAAATCATCACTGCTCATCCGGCTAAGCGTTCCACAATTGTCACTTCAAGGTTGCTGGAAATAGGGTTCGGTACGCCAAAGCCCCGCCGCTCATCCGCCAGATGTGCAGTAGCCTTGAAGCAGTTGTCCAGAATCTAGCTGCTGTATTTTACTTCCTTTCCTTTCCCGAGCGGCGCCGCACGATCACCAGCGGAGCCAGCTTTGGAAAGTGTTTACCCGACTGCCGCCCGGATAGTTCCGGCGGAATATAGGACGTTGACCATGGGGGCAGAAAAGCTTAGTTTATTTGATGCTTTCTCAGAGAGGGGACTGGGGTACAATGAAAAGTACTTTCGTGGTTAGCATATCATTGTCGAGTGCACTAATCGTGCTCGCCGCGTGCACGACTCCTAACCAGGGGGGAAGCGCCGCAGACCAGGTCATTGCGGGCACGCGCAGAGTATGCAGCTTCGCACCCACCGCCACATCGATTCTTGCCATCCTGAACGTTCCAGGTGCGCCGACTGCCGACAAGCTCGTTCAGAAGATCTGCGACCAAGTCGAAAGGAGCGCGATGGTGGAGTCCACCGAAGTCGGTGGCACGCTGACCGTTGAAGTAGACGGCAAAGTAGTGAGCGGCGTGTTAGAGAAAAAGTAGGCGAACCACCCTCCATAGACCGCCCGTCCGGTCGCCATGATGGCAATGTCCTGGGGCGTTGCCGACGACATTGTCGATCCGCTTCGGCTTTCGCCCCGGCATAAACGAGGCTAAGCGTTAGAAATCGCAAGAGAAGGGGCCGGCGCCACCCTATCAGAAGGGGGCGGCCGCCGCTTGAGCCAATCTCCAGCTCTTCCCCGGCGCTTGCCTCACCCTCCCGCAAAAATGCCTGCGTCAGCTCTTCCCATTCCTTGGTCGAGCGTCAGGGTCGAGGAGGCGGCGCCGGCGCGGCGACACCAGTATGCGGCGTTGGACGGGTCGCCTTCCTTGCGGTGCAGATAGGCGTGCACGCATGCCCGGCTGGTCGTCGCGCTGCTGCGCGTAGGCATGGGCCTGCTGCCAGTCGCCCCTAGCCTCCCACCACAGCGCCGTCAGCGCTTCGGGCGGCTCGGCTTCGCCAAGCGAAGCGCGGAAGCTCTGCATGCCCATTTGTCTTCATGACCTCGTGACCGCGAGGGGTGATGATACCCGTCCAGACCGCCGACGGGTAGCGGCGGGCAACGCGCAATTGTCGATGCGGTGAGCGAGGTCAGCGTTTGCCGAGATCGAAGCGGCCGCCTCAATAAAGAATAGAACAGATGGTGCATTCGCGTGAAATAGACCGCTCTTCAAGAAGATAGTCTACAACACTATTTTGCACCTGCCGCAGCACATAGCGCGCCGCGACACCGGTATTCTACCCTACTGAAAAAGTACTTTACAATCCTCGCCAAGAGGTATGTATATTATCGGTTTAAGAAATATCATTTTCCGAGGAGGGGTGCAATGTCGCAAGATCATTGCCGGAGAAATGGCTTGTTCTATCAAAGACGTATTGGCCGCTGTCTCGCGCTCTGCACGGTGGCGTTGTGCTCGATGCTGCCGATGGAACCGGCCCGGTCGCAAGAACTCATCACCTTCGAGGAGATCAGGAAAATTTCGCCGAGAGCAAAGCCGGAGCTCGTGCAGGCCATCATCGACGCCGAGGACGAGCTCGACGCGGCCGGCATCAACACGCGCCTCAGGATGGCGCATTTCCTGGCTCAGGTGATGACCGAGACTGGCGGCCTCGATCGTCTCGACGAGAATATGAACTACCGCTACCCGACGCTGCTGCGCGTGTTCTCGCGCCGCACGATCTCCGACGCCAAGGCGCGCGCGCTTGCCGGCAAGCCAAGAGAGATCGCCAATTGGGTCTATGGCGGCCGCGCCGTGGATCTCGGCAACCTCGGCAGGCATACCGAGGACGGCTGGAACTTTCGCGGCTCGGGCTATATCCAACTCACCGGGCGACGCAACTTCACCAGCCGCAGCAAGGAAATCAAGATCGATCTGGTGACCAATCCCGAAGTGGCGCGCCAGGCCAAGACCGGGCTCAAGGCGGCGATCGCCTTCTGGACGGCCAACAACATCAATGCCGCCGCCGACGACAACGATATCCGCCGCGTGCGTATCCGCGTCAACGGCAAGGCCGCGCACGGTCTGCCGCAGGCAAAAACTTGGTTCGTCTCCGCCTGGACGCTTGTTTTCAGGGTGAAAGCCGGGCCGGGCATCGAAATGTCGGGAGAAACGGAAGAGGCATTGCTGGCGGACGATACGCCCCTGTTCGACGAGATGCTGCAGGAGAGCGGACTGCTCTCGGAAGGATTCGAAGCCAGCGGCGATGCCGATCAGCAACGCGCCGAAGCCCTTAAGAGCTTTCAGGAAGAACTCGGGCTGCCGCCAAGCGGCGTGCTCGACGAGGCGACCAGATACGAGCTGCTCGACCCCCGCGAGTGGCGACACGCGGCCGACCCCGGCGAGGGGCAAGGGGAGGAGGCTCCGGGTCTTGATCCGGAGCAGACGGTGGCCTTTGCCGTCGGCGCCGAGACAGGCGAGGAGAACGTGCCGGCGCCGCTGGAGAAGTCGGACGGCACCGGAACCCCGCTCACCAACGGCAACCTGTCGCAGGCGGAAGAAACGGCGCTGGCCGACACACGCGCGATCTATGCCCAATACGAGATGGGCGCCGTCGCAGACCCGACCTTTTTCCAGCCGCATGCGGTGATCGGCAATGACGACCGGCGGCGCATCCAGAGCACCACGACCTTTCCGGAAAGGGCGATCGTGCAGATCGCCTTCGAGTCCCGCGCGGGATCGAAATACATCTGCAGCGGCGCCATGGTCTCGAAAGACACCGTGCTGACCGCGGCGCACTGCCTCCACAGCGGCACGATTTCCGGCAAGCCGTTCCGCAACTTCAAGATCATACCCGGCCGCAACGAGGGCGCCGGTCCGTTCGGCAGCTGCCTGGCGCGCCAAGCCTATGTGCTGGCCGGATGGACGACGGCGCTCAGCCAGACGGAAAGCCGCAACTACGATCTCGGCGCCATCAAGCTCGATTGCGAGATCGGCAATACCACCGGCTGGCTGGGCGTGCGCGTGCTCGCCGACGCCGACAAGGACGTCAAGTCGACGGTGCAGGGTTATGCCGGCGACCGCTCGCCGACCGGCGTGCAATGGGTCAGCGACGACCAGCTGCGCCTGCTGCAGAGCCTCAAGGGTTTTTACGACAACGACACCTATGGCGGCACCAGCGGCGCGCCGGTGTTCGTCACCGGAGCCCTCAACGTCGTCATCGGCGTGCACACCAACGGCGTCGTCGAGGCCGACGACTCGCCGTGGAACAAGCACAACGCCTTCACCCGCATCACGCCAGCCAGGCTGTCGGTGATCAACGACTGGATAACACGCCAATGACCATGATCGAGCGGCCACTCCATGCCCTGCTGGCGGCGGCGCTGCTGAGCGCCGCCCCGCAACCGGCCGGCTCGAGCCCGGCCGCTGAAAAGTCGATGGTCTTCATCGAATGCAGGATCGGCTCCGCACTGCCCTCGCAAGGCACTGGCGTCGTGGTGGACGAGAAGGGCTTCGTGCTGACCGCCAGGCATGTGCTTGGCGTGGGAAAACTGGAGGACCCCATTCCCGACGGCTTGGTCTGCAGGGGGTCAATCGGGGTTGCCAATGCGCCGACGCTCAACCTGATCATACAGCCGCCGAAAAATCCCGGCATCGACGTGGCACTGCTGCGCCTTTCCGACCCCGGTCCCCACGCGTTCACGCCATTCTGCAAGCTGGAAGACTGGATGGTGCGCCGCAAGGTCTTCGCGGCAGGCTTCCCCGGCAGGAGCCAGACGGGCGTGCCCTCGTTCCGCGAAGGCGTGCTGGCGACAACCGTCACCGATGGCAATGGCGTCATCGAATCCGATAGCCAGACCATCAACGGCATGAGCGGCGGACCGGTCTTTTCCAACAACCTTGCGGGGATCGTCGGCCTGGTGGTCGGCGCCCAATATCTGCCGGAGGGCGGGATCAGCTATTACGGCATCCTGTCCGCAGAGGGTGTCAGCGCCGCGGTCCCTGGGCTCACGCCGACGACGGTGGACTGCTACCATCGCGACCGCGAGGTGGAGCTGACCGACGCACAGCGTGTCTGGAGGACGGGAGACGCGGAAAAGAAGCTCGGCGTCAAGTCCGAGGACGGCTTCTGCTTCCTGGAGAGCGTCTGGGGCTTCTTCAATCACGCCCAGGACAAGGTCGGCGTGACGCTGAAGGACGGCGAATACATCATCGACGGCGACGAGCAAAACGCCAGCGAGATCGGAGCGTCGGCACGATGCCTGTGGTACGAGTGATATCTGCAGCAATGATCGGCGGCGCTTGCAAGATGCTGCGCCGGGCGCAGGTGCTGCTCGTGCTGCTCGCGTTCGTTGAACTGGCAGCGGCGCAGGATTCCCGCATCTGGAGCAAGGATGAGTGGCTCCAGGCACGCACTAAGGCCGCCTTCTTCCATGTCGTGGCGGAAGGCACGCTCGCCGGCGGAACGACAGAAAAGCGCAGTGGCAAGGCGTTTGCAGTCGGTCCAAATCTGCTGGTGACAGCGCAGCACGTTGTCGGCGACCAGACCGAATGGGAGAAAAATGAGCAGCAGGAACCGGCCGTCAGGCTGGCAGCGCCGCTCCTGAAGCGTGAGATAAGACTGAACAGGGCGAGCGGCGCGGAAGTGTCGCCTGCGCTGAGCAATCCAATCGTGCTGTCGGCCTCTACGATGAATGCGGCGGGCATCCTCGTCCCGGAGCTCGATCTGACGACGTACTTCAGCCTCGGCGTGAGCGAAATCGAGAAGGGGAGCCGCTATGCCGCGGTCATGGCGGCCGGCGATCCGCTCGCTCCAGCCGCGGTCGACGAACCGGTCGCCGTCGAGCTCACGGCATTGGGATACGAGCCCGCCAGTTTCGGTGGGCTCTACGTGTTCAAGGCGCAGGACACCGACGCGGTGACATGGAACGCCGGGCATGAGGGCTCGCCGATCCTGGATGCGGATGGCTCCGTGGTCGCCGTCGTGTCCGGCCTGATCAGCGGCAACCGCATCCTGGCGACGCCGACACGGACAGCCTCGCCCGGCGCGTCGGAACTGACCGCGTTTGCGATCTGGTCGGTCATGGTACCGCAAGACAAAGGTGAATATTTGGACCCGATAGCACTTCGATATGAGAGTATTTCGGACAGGCCTAATATACAATCGATCGAAGTGGAGTATGAGTTTTGGGGTGTCGAGAAGTACGGCAGGCCGCAGTCGAGGTTATTGAGCGGCAAGACGGACCAGATTCCGCACGGAGACGGATCGGAGGAACGGAATTTCCTTATTCCCCATATCATTGCCGAGGGAAAGCTGCTGGAGCAGCAGCTGAAGGCCAGCAATGAAGGAGGGTATATTCATTCGATACGCCTGTACATTTCGGCCAAGTTGGTTAGCGGCCAGGTGCTCAAGGGCAGGAAGGTTGTCATGAGAGAGATTCAATGGTGAAATTGCCCGGCGGGGCTGCTTGTGCTTCGCGCGAGCCGGTCCTTGCGTCCATGATCGGCCGCGCCTCAAGGATGCTGCGCGTGGCACTGGCGCCGCTGGTTCTACTCGCGCTCGTTCAACCGGCAGCCGCGCAGGACGACCGCATCTGGAGCAAGAAGGACTGGTTCACGGCGCGCACTAAGGCCGCCTTCTTCCATGTCGTGGCGGAAGGCACGCTCGCCGGCGGAACGACAGAAAAGCGCAGCGGCAAGGCCTTCGCGATCGGTCCAACCCTGCTGGTGACGGCGCAGCACATCGTCGGCGACCAGACCGAATGGAAGCTCAAGGAAGACCAGTCACTGCCCGTCAGGCTGGCGGCGCCGCTGCCGGATCGTACGATCAAGCTGAACAGGGCGAGCGACGAGGAAACCTTGCCGGCGCTGAACAGTCCGATCGTGCTGCCGGTGCCGCCCTACACGGTCGATGCCGCGGGCATCCTTGTCCCCAGGCTCGGTCTGACGACCTACTTCCGGCTCAGCATGTGCGCCATCAAGGACGGGGAGCATTATGCCGCGGTCCTGGCGGCCGGCGATCCGCTCGTTCCGGCCGCGGTCGACGAACCGGTCGCCGTCGAGCTCACGGCATGGGGATACGAGCCCGCCAGTTTCGGTGGGCTCTACGTGTTCAAGGCGCAGGACACCGACGCGGTGACATGGAACGCCGGGCATGAGGGCTCGCCGATCCTGGATGCGGATGGCTCCGTGGTCGCCGTCGTGTCCGGCCTGATCGACAACGACCGCATCCTGGCCACGCCGACACAGCCGATCTCGCCGGGTGCGGCAGCACTGCTCGCGCCGGCCGCGGATGCGGGCCAGCCGGCCGACGAAAGCCTGAAATGCTCGCTGGCGGAAACCGTCAAGAAAATCCACTCGGAGGTGGCGCAGCATGCGATCTGGTCGGTCATCGTGCCGCAGGACAGTGCCGGTCGCTATTTGGAAGCCGGTCAGATAGTGCTGCGCTATGAGAGCGTTTCCGACAAGCCGAACATCAAGTCGATCATGGTCGAATATGAATTCTGGGGTGTCGAGAAGGAAGGCAGGCTGGAGTCGCACCTGCAGCGCGGCAAGACGGACGAGATCCCGCATGGCGACGGATCCGGGGAACGGGATTTCGCCATTTCCAAAGGGATCATCAGCGAGGGCAATCTTTTGGCGACGCAGCTGAAGACGCAGGGTGAAAACGGCTTTATCCGCCTGATACGTCTCTACATCACGGCCACGCTGACGAATGGCGACGTGCTCAAGGGCAGGAAGGCCGCGCTCCGAGAGATTCCATGGCGATGAAACGGCCGTCGCGACGACCGCTCCTCATCCGCTTGCCGGCGGCGACCGTCGCTGCGGCCCTGCTTCTTGCGGGCATTGCGGGCGCGCGCGCCCAGGATGGGGCTCCCGACCCGTTCCGGACCCTCTATCTTGCCGCCCCGGCCGACCGGATTTTCCCGGGCGTCGCCAGAACAATCCTGGCGGTCGATCCCGAAGGCACGGAGCTCAGGCTGATCGACACCGGCGGCAGCGGCGAGGCGCGCGCGACGGTAACGCTGCCGGCACCCGTGCTTTCCGTCGCGCCTGTCGGCGAGCGGGGCAGCGTGCTGCCGATAGCCGTCCTGACGGCAGCGCCCGGCGGAACGACCATGATCGAGACGTTGGAGGTCACGGAAGGCGGGATCGCGCTACAACGTTCGGTCGCGACCGATCTCGGCCCAGCCGCCGAGCGACCGGCGATTGCCGGCTTCGTGCAAAACCCGTCGATCCATGTGGTTGCATGGAACCGCGGCGATGCGGAATACCGCACGATGGACGAAACCGGCAGCACTAATCTGATGATGTCAAAGGGCGGTTCGATCCACAGCCTGTTCGGCGTGAACAGCAAGGACTTTCTGCTCGCGCTCGACACACGCGACGAGGTGGCGTCGCTGCTGTTTGTCGAGGGCGGCTATCCCGAAGACACGATCCATATCGACGGCCTGGCATTCCGGGATGCCAATCATTTCGCCACCTTCGCGCCCAAAGCGCAGTACGGCGGAACCGGCGACGTCGTCATCGCCAATACCGGTGCCGGGGAGGAAGGCCAGGGCCTTCTGACGATCGTCTCGATTGCCCGGGAAACCAACCTGCCCAGGCTCGACAGGCCGATCCAGGCGTCGCTCGACGGTTTCGATCCCGAGCCGGGTCGCCGGCTGCTCCTGGCAGCCAGCCGCGACCTGTCATTCATCGTCGTGGGGTCGGCCGACAGCGATCAGCTGCTGTTCTACGGCCGCCTACACGCGGGGCTCGAAAGGCTCGGGACCGGCAAGCTGCCCGTTCCGGTCCGCGACATCGCGGTGATCGAGTCCGGCGATCGCGCCAGCTCCGAAAACTTCGTCTTTCTTAGCGCCGATGGCACAAAGCTGTTCGTGTTCCGGCAACTGGCCACGCTTCTCGAAGATGCCCCGGACGACAGCGACCCGGGTGTCAAGGTATTCACTAGCGTAAGGATGGGTCCCGACGACATCGCCCGGCTGCAGCGCGTGCTCGCCACGCTCGGCTACAACATCGGGGCCATCGACGGCATGCTCGGGCTGAAGACCCTGGCTGCGCTGCAGAAGTTCCAGCTAGACAGACGCCTCAAGCCCACCGGCGCCATCGACCAGCAAACGCTCGATGCGCTCAACGCGGCGGTGGGCGACATCAGGCGGGACAAGAACTACGATGAGATCGCCAAGGACTACAGCGCCTTCCTGGCGCAAAAGGTTCCAGGGGTGGACGCGGAGCGGCTGCTGACGCTCGGCGTTCCGCATGAAAATCCAAGCAGCTCCTGCTTCGGGCGCAACTCGTTGCCGCCCCGCGGCCTCTGGGAAAATTCCGTGCCGCTGGCGCGTGTGCTCGGCGAGCTCGAGCATCAACTGGGCCTGAAGGTCGAGATCGTGTCCGCGTATCGCAATGCGTCCTATGCGCTCTGCAACCGCGGCAGTCCCGCCTCGGTCCACACCCGCTTCCAGGCGCTGGATCTGAGGCTGGAAGATACCCACACCCCGGAAAAGAGCAACGACAGGCTGACCGCGGCACTGAAGCAGCTGCGCGACGCCGGCCTGTTCCGGGGCGCCATCTACCGGTCCGGCCGAACCGCGACGCATTTCGACACCGGCGGCAAGAATGCGGACGCGCCATTGCTGGATTAGCCGGGCGTGGCCGAGGCGCAGCGGCTCAGGGGAGGCTTACTTTTCGAAATAGTACACTTTCGCATCGCGCGGCATCGGGCGGGCCTGCACTCTGCTCTTGGCGCGGCCGGGGCCGACGTCGTCGTCAACTACGCGACCAACCGTGCGGCCCGGAGATCGAGGCGCTCGGCTGCGGGACCGATGGAACCATAAACGTCTTGATTTTTTCCGCTATTACGGCCTGAAAGCGGGTGTGAACTTCAGCCTTGGCTCACACGATGAGTGGTTGACATATGGTGCCCTCAATGTCCTTGCGCCGGAGCAAGTCCAAGAATGTCGAGAAATTCAGGGTCGATGGCGACGTCGGAGACCAGATCGCCGGGTTCTTTGATGGCGGCCAGATAGATCCGGCGTCTAGCGAGACTCCTGTTAGAGGGTGTGTCTTTTAGAGCCTATTGGTCGCGCTTCTTTGGCTTCGGCTGTGCCGGCCTTAGCCGGCCCTCGCCGACGGACCGCTGAACGTGTTCGCTTGAGAATCTTAGGGTTGGCGTCGGCGACCGAAGTCAGCCCCTCCGCTCCTGCGCGAACATCGACATTGCGAAGGCCCCCGATATCCAGCTTGGTGAGACGTTCGCTCTCCGTCACCGTTGTCATGAACTGTGAGACGCGCGCCAGTTCTTTATCGTCGTCGAAGCGCTCCGGCACGCCCTGGGTCATTTTTCGAGCACCGGCTTCTGGTCGGCGAGCAGCGCGATGGCACGGAGCTTTGCGTCTTCTGCCCAGACAGCGATCTTCCAAAACCGCATCGGGATGAGGGCGCCTTCGCGATAGGCGACGTCATAGTCATCATCGAACACTGGCCCCGCAAACACTGAATTCCGCTGGCGCATGGTGAAGGCGTTGCGCAGAATGTAAGTCTCGACGGCCCGCCAGCGCAGCTTCCCTTTCGCGCCCGGCCTGTTCTCCGGGCTGCCCTGGTTGAACAAGCCTAGCTGCGGCGCCGCGTTGGTATAGTAAAAGGTGTCAGCTTCGGCCACGAGCGCCTCAGTCTCCAATCCCCAGGCCGGATCGCCGCGCATGATGATATGTCCCTTCTGGAACATGCGCGCCGTGCGCTCGTTCATGGCTCGGGCATAGGCGCGCCGCTCCTCCGGCGTTGCGTCGGTTCCCGGAAAAACTGGCTTGGCAAAACCTGGCACCTCCTGGTTCTCATAGAATTCCACTGCCATCTGCTCGCCCGGCAACACGCGAGGATCAGGCGAAAAATCGTCACTGCGCTCCGCGCCGAGTGCCTCGATTCCGAGGTCCGTCAATGACGGATTGGGGTTGGTGGTCTTGTCTTCGCGATTGAAGGCCCACGACCCGATCCCCGTCGATGTTGCAGGCGGTGACGGCCGCAAGCCGGCGGTCGGCGTTCAAGATGATCGAAAAGTGATGGTATCTGAGTTCGTGGGGATCTTCGCCAGCGCGGGCATGCAGGTTCGTAGCCCGCATGTAGGAGACCGCTTCGAAACTCGGCAGAGGCACCTGAAATCCGGGAATGAAACCCGGCTCATATCCACCGCGATCTCTGAAATCGGCCCTCTCCCTCGGCGCCCGCTCGGCGCCGTTGTCTCGCAGCGGTGGTGCGATCGGCACTACGACAGCGGGAGGTACGGGTGGGCTGAGCAACGGCGCGCGAACGCTGATCTCGACCGGGAAGCTCCAAGTGAGTGATCCATCGGGGTTCAGCCTCGGTTAGCCAGTCGCGGGGGTCCCTTCGGCAGTGGCGGCGTTTGCCTTTGGCGAAACCGGGCCCCGCCGCGGTGCGGCATCCCAGATAGCAAGAACTTCCCCGACCGCTTGCGCAGGAGCCACTGGCATCTGGGGGATTCGTGCACGCAACGCGCGCAC
Organism: Mesorhizobium sp. WSM4848; assembly: GCF_055811375.1. Classification (NCBI taxonomy): domain Bacteria; kingdom Pseudomonadati; phylum Pseudomonadota; class Alphaproteobacteria; order Hyphomicrobiales; family Phyllobacteriaceae; genus Mesorhizobium; species Mesorhizobium sp. WSM4848. Next base: position 109,256 of record NZ_JBVVPX010000007.1, on the reverse strand, counting down.
GATTGCGCTGACGCGGACACCCTCATTGATATCCTTGCGCAAGGGTCGACCTTGGGCGTCGGCAAACTCTTTACAAAGGTTGGGAATTATCGCCCCAGCGTACCGGCCGCAATTAACCGCGCTTATGAAAATTGGCTGTGAAGTTTGTCGGCGACCCATGGGTCTCCCAGATATCCAATCGCGCCATGCCGGTTGTCGGTGGAGTTGTCTACCTTTGAAAAATTCTCGACGGGAGGATCTACCGCGAAGTTCGTGCTATCGAGAGGATTGAGCGCTACGACGTCACGCTCATCAAAAGCGTTCCACCAGGACTTGACCGCCGCAGGGAAGCGAACGGGCTGCAGCGGCTCCCTCACCGCGCGTATACCCAGTGGCGATCCGATAGTCAGGAACAGGGGCACCTGTGTGTCCGCGGTGCTTCTGCCGGCTAGAACATTGTAGGCTACGATGGATCCCAGGGAGTGTCCGACAACCACGGTAGGCTCGTCCGTTATCGCCTCTGACACGATGGCGTTGATGGCCTCCCGGACGGGGTCCAGGTACAGATACAGATAGACATCGCGCGTAAGTGCTTCCAAACCGTCTCGGCTCATCCCGCTGCCGTGTTTGTCGATAGCTCTCAAGATCGCCTGGACCCATTCCCAGTTTTGCGGTCCCCGTTCCCTGGGGTTTATGCCATACTCGGCATCCACCTCTTTGTCGGTGATGCCTGCATTCTCCATTATCGCCTCGGCAATACGCGCCTGAAATATCAGGTAGTCGTTCTGCACATCATCACCACGTGAACGGATATCCGCTGTCAAAGGCAGTTTCGATTGGATGACAAAGTCATCGAGTTCCTTAGCGTAGAACGGGAACTCGATCTGGACATAATCCGGAAGACGCAAGCTCTTTTTGAGCAACACTTCCGCCAGGGCGGAAGACCACTGGGCTTTCAGTTCGGCTGGATCAAACGCTTTTTGCGATCGCCCGTGAATGAAGACCAGGCGCTTGGGTGGAGCCGCTAACGCAGCGCCGCCCGCAAATCCACTCACAGCCAGACAGCCAAGTTGCAACAGACGGCGACGATTGATCATGTTTGCGCTAGCCTCGATTAGCAATGAACCGCTTAAGCAGATCAACACCGTCGCTGCTGAACGTAGTCCACAGACCGGGACGCAGGTACGGCCGCAATCTTTGCAACGTGAAACTCTCCACTTCAAGGGGGCGCAAAAGCTCCCATCCCTGAGACAGCATGGGGCAAATAGGAGCCACCCCGAAACCGCCCGGGAAAAACCCGCGCCTCCCGCCCCTGGCCAACATCGCCACGTCAAAAAGCTCTACGCCGAGATCATCGCGCATCAATTCCGCCACTGACTCGGTCTGCTTTCGCTGGCCTGCCTCGAAGTAGGCATAGGCACAATAGATCCCGAGCGTGGGATCGATCGACTTAAGCACGCGGATATCGTCAGCCAAAAACTCCGACTCCCGCGCCCGGGTCAGCCGATCACCTTCAATTCGAAAATCCCCGAGACCCGCCGCGGTGGCGATGATCGCATGCATTTGCTTCAACCGCCCACGTTCAGCCTGATACTCCGGCCAGCGGCGGCTATTCTCGGACGGGACATAACTGATGCTGCTGATAACGCCGTCTCTCACAATCAGATTGGCGATAAAGCCATGCAGGGCCGCAATCACGCCGCAAGTACCATTGCTGAATCGAAGACCCACGGTAGCATGTTGCCCGGCACGAAATTCCAACCGGACCAGACTGTCCGCGAATACATCTGTGTAAGCATTATCGGAGAAGGCTTCGTGGATGTAAGCCCCGTCGACGGAGATGCCGGTCTGCGACTCAAAGCTCGCTGGCAAACTGACCGTAACATTGTCCCGCACCTCGGCGCCGAACTGGATCTTGCGGTCGAGATCCAAGACCAGCTCCAGAGGGGCAGGGACGCGGTCCGAGGTAAAGCTCGCGCCCGCCTCATTCAGCTGCCGGCTAATTAGGTCCTGCAGGTCAGCGGTTTCCGCGGTTACCGAGTCATCCTGGACCGAAGCGCCGAGAGCTCTGCCGATGAAAATATGGTCTTCGCAGTAGATCCTAGCGGAGGGCAGTTGTCTCAGCGTCAACCCGATTTTCTGGGCACGCTTCTTGACGTCGTTCTTCAGATATTTCGCCAGTTTCTTGTTGGGAACAACCTTGCGGCCATCCTCGAGTTGGACAACCATGCTGGCCTCTGGTGCCTGAAAGGCCGACAGCAGGCTCTCCGTAAATATACCCTGTCTTTTTGAGCTCTCGTCGACGGCTGCTTCAAATGCGGGCCGTCCCGGCTGGGCCGCAAAAAACTGATCAACCACCGACTCCTCGTCCGCGTCTATGTTGGGAAAAATCGGACTTCCTGTAATCGCACTAGCCTGGAACGTGGTCGGCACCGATCTGCAGGCGTCAGATATAAAGATGACGTTCGGGATGCGAGACAGCAACGCAAAATAATAGCTCTCGTAGACACTTATCGCATCGTTAGGAACGTAAGGAGCGTCTGACAGCATCCAGAACTCCTTGTTCGGCCCCGATAGAAATCCGTGGCCTGCGAAATAAAGAACCAGCATCTGGTATGTGCCGGCGCTGATGAAGCCGTCTACAGCCTTGAAGACGTCGCTGACGTTAACCTTGCCCGCGCTATCGTCGAGCAGCTTGACATTGAAGGACTCGCCGGCAAGCCAATCCGCCACCTTTTTGGCGCCGGCGGCAGCGGCGAGTGTGGGCATGTCCCTGACCTTGTCGACACCTATGACCACAGCGCCGTGTGTCGTCGAGGACGGTTGTGCAACCGCTCTCCTTGTCGCGAAGGCCGAGGCGAGAGCGCCTCCGAGAATTATAACATCCCTCCGCCTGAGACGCATGTCTCCCTTCCATTTTTATGAGACGACAACTTCTCTGATAGCAAGAGTACTACTTCTAGCAGCCGAATCAGTGCCAGTCGATACCAACCAAGGTCGGCAGCCTATTCTGTAAGTCGAGTTGGGTCTGCGTGCCGTGGCCCCTTCCAAAAAAGCAGCGCGACGACACTGCCGTTTGTGACATAGGCGACACTCCCGTTTGTGACATAGATGGCGCCAACGTCGTTGTGGCCGTGGTCGCGTCGTCGTTGATATGAGCGCCACTGTAGTGGTCAGGTTCGGGGGCGCGGTCGAACAGGTGCTGGCCGAGGAACTGGCGGCGGCTCCCTCGCTGAACTTGGCGCTTTCGACAGGTTCGTTAGTGACCCGCTTGACGCGATCGCGCGCGCTCAGCCGCGACTTCCAGAGCGGTCGCCGGCTATGTCCGCGTCCAGGCGGCGGCAAAGCTGACCTCAACGGCTGACATGAGGCGCATTGCTGACTGCATTCTCAAGAGCGAACTTTCGCTTTTCTGGTCAATGCGCGACATTTGATATGTCCGGCAATCGACCGTTTTCCGTACACGTTTTCAGCCGGTACTCGGCTGATCAAATTCCCTGCGCTAGATTGTCCGGAAAGTATGTCTGGATTTCTATGATGCGGATAATGCTTATCGCCTAGAATCTGCAGTCTGGCGCCTTTGCCTGCGCGGCCAGTTGTCGAGTGCCGTAGCGGCGCGTAGCGCCTGCATCGCCATCGGCCAAGCTTCAGCAACTCCGAGCTCGAAGGCAATCGCAAAAGCGCTCGCCGCGGAATCGGCACTGGCAGCTTCTGGCGTCCCAGAGGTTACGCCGCCAAATGGAAGGTAGGCACTTCTGGCAAACCACAACGCGCAGTTAGCTGCTCGATTCGAATGATAGAGGGCACGGTCGAGAGGGGTAAAATAGCCCTCAAGACCCCCGGCTTTCTTCCGGAGTATCTTCCGAATACGCTCAGCTCGACCACGGGCTTCCTCGAGCGTCGCAGAAGCCGCTAGGATCTTACCCAGGCGGTACTTGCCTTCACTGCGCAGGAGGACGCCAGCGATGTGAATGGCCTGCCAGGCGAAGAATTCATTTCGTGATTGCTGTGTCGCCGGATCGAAATGCCGATGAGAGCCGTGAGCCGCAGTATAAGTTCGTCGCGCGTCTCCTCTTTGGCACTATCGTTGATAACGCGAACGAATGCAGCGATGATGGGACAGACACCCACTGGCCGATCGGTGTGGGGTGCCCCCGACAGCCACGCGACCATCTCTATCGCGCAAGTCCCCTCATCTCTCGATGCATGGCTGCCTGCGCTTAGATGTAATCGCGTTCCGGTCGAGCTGACTGCATCGTCGACTGATTTGGACAAAAGCTGGTCCCCTATTTCCGGAAAGCGTTGTCAAGCCATGACAGGAGCATGCAAAGTATACCGTTCAGATACGCCCATCTGACCAAAGCCTTGAGCTGCTCCTCCAACCCGGCCTTGGAACGCAGGGTCACCCGAGGAATACCTTCCATCGGGGGCAACCCTGCGAACCTGATTTGGGCCGGGATGAAGCGATCGGTCAAACCTCCCCAGTCGGCATTTGGATCGAGTCCGAAGGATTCTATGGCATTGTCGATGACGGTAATTGCGAACTCCGCAATGTGACCCCGGTCGGTGAATTTCTTGATTTCGATCAACGATGGCTCATAGAACAAATTTCTCTCGGTCGAAAAGCACGAGCCCAGCTGATATGCGGTCGCTGCCCAGGCCGTGCCTTCTACAACACGCACCGTAGAGTTCGGAAGAAATGCGACCGGCTGCAGCTCTTCGCCAAGCGGGTTTTTCTCACTAATGAGCGTACCTCTGCCTTTGGCCCCGACTGGCAACTCGGTCCATGTCTGTTGCGCGAGTTGAATCCGTCGTTTTGCAGTGACTACCGCTCGTAGCGCCTTTACTGCGTCGTCGGCGAAGAATGCAAACGTTGGAAGTCGGACGAATTCATCCATTCTCTCGCGCTGCTGCCGATGAAGCACTTGATCGAGTTGATCGAACATCTCCCCAACGGCGCGTTCGCGTTGCTGTTGCTGCTTGTCGACGCCTTTGGGTGACATCACCGAACGAAACATCGTTTGACCGAACTGCACGTCGGCTTCGGCACCTAATGTTAACCGCAGAAAATATCTGAATGTGGAACCGGGGAAGAGAAGCGGCATCCTCTTCGAATTCCAAACCGTCCACATTTCATCGGATGATCCGACCGAGACTTCGAAGAACTTGAGGCTTGTCGCATCCATCAAGTCGACATCGGGCCGCTTGCGTTTTATTCCCCACACTGCGCGCATCCCCCAGATATTTCTAACGTGCACTATAGTGCGTCGCACTATAGTGCACAAAACGGCACGCATGCCAAATGGACATGCGTCAGCTCGTTGCGAAGAACGTGAAACGCTGCCGCATCGCGGCCGGCCTCACGCAGCACGAGGTAGCGGCGAAGATGGGCGTCGATCGCGCCTATGTCAGCGGGCTGGAAATGGGGAAGAGAAACCCGACGGTTATCACGCTCTGGCAGATCGCGGAGGCGATCGGTGTCAGGCCGGTCGATCTACTGGCGGAAGATGATTAGGCGTCGGCCTCAAGGCCAGGCGAGCTCATCAAGATGATATTCTCATAGGTCCAAGAGCGCCGCCTCAGCCTCTGCCGCTGCGTCCATCGCCTTCTCAAACAGTCGGAAGTAAGTTCGCCACCACATGCGCGCCGGCTTCTCCGGAAAGGCTGTGTAGGTACCGAGCGCACCACCTAGCCTTTTTCGTACTTTGTCCGACCGTCGAGCCGCTCGATCCCAAGTGCGTTCCTGCTGGCACCGGTAGGTCAGACGGTGGCAGGTGCCGGCACAGGAAGTAAGTTCCTTTCTTGTAGAGCTTGCCGACCCCGCGGCCGCATCGCCGGCCGTCAACCCCGGCGCGCACGAAGAGAGGCCCTGTCACTTTGGCGGATCGCGGCACGCTTTCAAGTCCGACGGAGTAGTCCACATCCAGAGGGCCAGCGCGGTACGTCAGTCGCAGTCGGCCCGGAAGGGCTTGAATGCTAACCTGGAGGGTGTTCTCGCTGGACATCCGCCAGCTGACGAAAATATGGCGCCCTGGGACGAGGCAGCCAGCCCGGCGGACCCAGTTCACATCAATCGAGGGATACCGCTCGACGGTGTCAGTGCTGAAGCCCGGTGGCCTCCTTACGTGCCAGACGTCCGCCCGGCGCCAGAGGTATTACGGCGAAAGCGAGCAGGCGATAGTGTGCGTGAGATCGCTCGCAACTATAACGTCAGCGCAAGCACGATCAGTCGCCTGAAGGTTTGCTAGCGCGGCACGGATATTAGGCAATCGCGTTAGGCTGCCCCTTAGGCATCGCGCGTTTATCGAGCACTTGCTCTCTGTCGGTCCGCACGTACCTTCAAATTTGAAAATGCCTTAGGAACACGGGGGCAACTGTTGTTCGGAATTTGACGAAATAATTCATCTTGGATTTCAGGGCTCAGCCATCGCTCCACATCATCAATAGACGTCTCAACAGCATCGGACAGATTTTGCGGCGCACCGTGCTCCCTTAAGAAATCAAGCACCAATGTTAGCTCGCCCACAGTAATCATCACACCTTTGGTCTCATCAATTTGCGTGGCCTCGAAGCGTTCGAATGGCTTAGTTGTGCTGACCAGCTGTTGGATAAAATCAGCTATATCTATTTCTCGGATTTTGCGCACTGGGTTGTTCCTTTTGCCGTAGCCGCATCTTCTTTCGCCACCTTTCAGGAGCAGGTTGGCAGGCGACTAGCGCCGTTCTTGATGCAAAAAAATGTTACAACGGATACCGTTAAGTAGCAAGCGAGAAGAGGCTAAAATTCCTATAATTTGCAATAAGTCGTGTTGAGCAATGCGCCACGTATACGCTTTGGGCCAAACATTAGGCGCCCCGGCTGAATCGTCATCTTATCAGCGTCGTCCAAAACAGGCTTGGCGACTGGGTGACACGCCGAGTAAGCCCTTGGGGCCGACATCGACTATGCGATGCTAATCAAGCAGTGCGGCGAGCCGGCAGGCAAGAAGACTCCAGAACGCCTATCGAGCGCCAGTCTTGGGCAGTGTTGCGGCCGAACAACTCGACATATACCGCCGTGGTGTACTAGCAGGCACCACCAAGTTTCGACACCACGCATGGTGCCCTACAAGTACCTTTGAATGGGCGGCCGTTTGGGAGCTTAATATGTGCGATGGCCGCGGGCGCGAATGTTCTAGCTCCAGAATTCGCGACACTATGTACGCTGGTTTGTACGTAAAAGAGCAACAGCCTTGGTTTGCCTATGTAAGCTCAGGGGCGATGTCGGAGGCTCGCTCCGCCTAACTGTCGGCTGAGGCTGGGATGCCAGGGCGTTAGCTGCGGGCATGTTGGAACCCTCGGATGGTACAATTATTGGACAGCGTATCACATTGCCGTTAAGAACTGATTGTTTTGTTACATTTTCTATGTCCGACCGCGTTCAAATTTGCGCCTTATAGGGGCGCACTTGTGCGGTTTTTGGTTAAAGCCCCGGAATTGTTTTTCTGCTAAATCGGCAGTTGTTCGAACTTTCACTCTTGCCTTTGGCTGGTGTCATCGGTCGGACTGCAACGGTAACAAGCACAGCCTCTGCCATGAGGCAGCACGGCGAAAATGCCAAGGAGGAGGCACCGCATGACTACCCTGACCGAAAAAACGCTGACCAGCCTAGCGAGTGAATTCCGCCTCTCTCCTGGCAAACATTCCTCTCCCGCCGAGGGCATGTGTGCCATGGAATTGGTGGCCTTCCTCGATGGTGGCCGTCACACGGATCAACCGCGGTGTACCTGCGAACTCGTCAGTGCTTTCGTGCGCAGCATCAACGACAACATGCCGGACGATGTCCGCCACAAGCTGCTGCCCTATCTGCCGCGTCTGATCGGCACCGTTTCCGAAAACCTCGAGCAGGAGCGGCATGAATACTTCGCCTGGCAGACAATCCGCGTTTTCGCACCGGCCGCACTCCGTGCCCAGGGCTATCGACGATTTGCACGGGTACTACAGAACGCAGAGACGTTGCGGAGCGCGCGAGCCATTGCGGACACCGTGCGGCGTGGGGTCGCCAGGAAGGAAACGGACGATACGCTCACACCCGCAGCGCTCGCGGTCCACCATGCTGGGCGTGCGGCGGGCGCCGCCATGTGGTTCGCCAATCATCAAGACGATTTCCTGAAGGGAGCAAGTTCGATCACGCCCTATTCGGCATGCGCGGAGGCGGCGGCGAGCGCAGCATTCCAAGCGCACCGGGCGGGCACGGCTGAGGTATGGGACAGGGCGCTTGACGTGCTCGCAGGCGTGCTGTCGATCGGTTCAACCGAAAGGGGATCGGCTATGGTTGCGGGGTCTGCAGTCGGCGCTCTTTGAGGGGTTATTCTCCGCATCACCATTCGGAACGCGGGTCGTCGAGAGGCAGCGCCTCGCCGTCGGGCTCTTCCTGCCACGATTGCAGCTCGTCGGGCTCGGGCGGCTGGCCCCGAGCGGCGCGCCGCTCGGAGAGGCGGCTGCGGGGCTCGTCAGGGTCTGGAGGCTCCGGACTAGCTGGAAGTGGCAAACGGTGGCGGGCGGGGCTACTAGGCGGCTCAGCGGGCCTGTCTATCGGGTTGGCGAGGCCGAGCTGCTTCGCAAGCTCCAAAGCTGCTTCGTGCTCGGCTGCGGTGAGGCGGTCGCACTCTCGCCGCTCGTCGGCGGCAAGGGCCAGCTGCCATTCGGTCTGACCCGCCGCGCGGAGCGCCCTTCCTTCAGCAAGCGCGTCTTTGAACTCGGGATAGGCCAGACGCCAGCGGCTCACTGTACGGTCTGTGCAGCCCAGCGCGTTGGCGAGCTCCGAGAGGCTAGCGCCCTGCAACGCAAGCTGCAACGCAGCTTCGCGTGGGTAGGTCGGTGGTCGGCCTAGGTTTCCCTTGGTAAACCAGCCCTTGCCGGTGGTGTTGACGGGCTTGCCCCTCGCGCGCGTAGGCGCGCGCGGATCCGCGCGAGGGCCAACGCCTTTAGGGGCTGTCATATACGTACCGACATAACGGTCAGTTTGCTGTGCTTGCGGTGACGATGGCTTGGGGTGCTTGGCCATCTTTCGCTAAGGCCTCGGGGTGCGGTTTTCAAGCAGCTCCACCACTTCGGCACATAAACGCTGGAGCTCGGCTCGCTGACGAGCTTCTGCAGGATCGGGGGACGTCTTGGGCGGGGCCTGGCGTCGTAGCATCTCCCGGACCTCGGCCCATAGCTGTTCTAATTCATCCTTTGGCGCGGTCATATTCAGCCCCCTTTTCTCAAGCTGCCCGTGGTGGTGGCCAAGGCCGTCGTGGTGGCGGTGACGGTGGCGGTGGTGGTGGTGGGTCGATGTGCTCGACGCGCGGCGGGGCTCGGCGTTTCGGCATACGATCGGACCACACGGTATATGATGCCGGCCAACCCCTGGGCTTGCTTTTTGGAAACACGACCGCGCTCGCGCATGACTTCGACCATCCGGCGTTCGAAGTGGGTCAGCAGGCGATCGCGCTCGGGGTGCCCCAGCCAGTCCAGCAGATCCGACGCGTAGAAATTCCCTTGCCAGGCTCTCGCGTTCCTGCAGCTGGCCAGGCTAATGACGTCAGCGACAGGTAATTCGCGGCGCCTCTCTTTCGTCCGCCCCCACGGCTTGTATCTTTTCTTCTTCGCGGGCGACCTGCCGGGTTTGGCGGGCGGTGTGCTGGGTGCAGCCGAGTGGCGTTTGAGCTCACCGTATTCGTCGGTGCTCCAACGCTTCAGAGCGCGGTACTCTGAACGGCTGACGACGTGAGCCCTGGCCGATGTGAACCGGAAAGCGTCGATGGCCGCTTTGCACTCTAGCTCTTCGAGTTCTTCGGGTGTCATTTAGGGGTCCTCTTAGGCTGTGGCACCATTTGCCTTTAGCGCACAAGTGTCGGTTGGTTCGCAGGGGGCGGCGCAGGGGCGTCGCGAGCGCGCTGCCCAGCTGCAGAGGGTTTGCAGGTGATGCAGGTGTCAGCAGGTATTTTTCCAACCATAAAAATATTGGTGTCAGGTGTGATAGTGGATATACCACTGACAAATCCATGCGTTTGCTTAGAACCATACCTGCTGATACCTGCATCACCTGCAGATTTAGCCGTCTTGCGGGCCTCGTTTGTCCCCTGCCCCTGCTGATAGCGTCTCATGCGGCACCCGGTTTGGTCAGGGACCACAGCTTCTGTACCGCGTGCTTGTCGTCGCCCTTCACGATCTTAAGACCATCTACGACGCGCCCACTCTGCTGCCCGAGCCACTTGCCCAGCCGTAGCGTGTCGATTTCCCCCCGGCCTGGGGCTGCTGCCGCTACCGCGATAAGCGCATCGCGCAATCCGGGATGCTTCAGCTTAAAACCGGCGAGGCCAGTGCCGCCAGTCTCCTTGCCTTCCGCCAGCGTTACCAGCCCGGCTGAGGTAAGCGGGTTGTCCACACCGGCGGCTCCAAACCATGCAGCGATGACCTGTCGAAGTCGGTTCTTTTCAGGGTCGTCGGCCCGCGCGGCATCCATTGTCTCGACAGGGTCGGCGCGGTCGAGCCACACAAGGGCCGAGCGGACCAGCTGTGACCAGTCCCCGAACGAGGCGAGCGCCGGCAGCGTACCTGGGCAGCCGGCCACGATGTAGGCGCGGACAATGGTAAGAGCCGCCGCGATGTAGAGGCCACGGTCGGCCAGGACCATTTCGAACGGGTCGGCCTTGAACTGCCGCAGCTCAGGCCGCTCCATATTAGGGTCTAGCGAGCACATGATCGATCGCCGCACGATATCGCCCACTATCTTGATATTGTTGCCGGTCGCGAACATGGTTGCACGGTTCTCGATGCGGACGTTTTTGGACTGCCCGAGCACCCTGGTTTCGAATACGGGCCTTTCCACAAACTGACACAGAGCGTCGCCGGACAGCTCGCCGTTCAGGTTGTCGATCGAAATCAACGCTTGCCCCTTCATGAGCGCGGCGCCTAGCCGTTTCTCCGTCTCTTCCTCGGTTCTGCCCGCCGCTATGACCGGGCAGCGCTGCCCGCTCGCTATCGCGGACGCGAGGTCGACGATGTAGCTCTTGCCCGAACCGGGCTCAGGGGCGCTGACCACGTGCAGCGGCGCGACTAGTAGCGCGCCACGCACCACCGGCGCGATTAGCCCCGACAGCGCCACCGACTGGCTGGCAGCGGTCCGGAACGGGAACTCCGACAGGAGCCTGTCGAGCGTGCCGAGCGCCGCGAGGGCTTCAGCGCGGCTCGGACGTTCTGGGATTGCAGGCATCGCCGGCGCGTCGATGAGAACCAGCCTTGTCACCGGATCGTAGCCCGGTTTCCTTAGGATGGTTCCGTCGGGCCTCAGTGTCGGCGTCGTAATCACACCGGCTGCACGCGGCAGCCGCCATTCGCCATCACGCGACAGGATCGTCGCGGCTACATCGCGCGGCGGGTCGGCCGGTACGAACTTCTTTGCGCGGGCGTCGTACTTTTCAAACTTCGCAACGCGGCTCAGGTGATCTCTCAGCGTGTCGATCGTGGCTTCTGTAAACCGCGCCACCTTGGTTTTGCGCCCCTTGGACGCGTCGACTTCATCGACTACGGGTCGTTTGATCGTCTCGCCGTGCACGTAGAGTGGCGCACCGGCATCGATCAGCGCCTTCTCGCCCTGTGTGGCGAGGTTGTGCAGCTCACCCGCCGTCACGCGGATGGTTTGGCGACCCTGCGGGCTGGGGAACACGGCTTTCAGCCTTTCGGCTACCTGCCGGCCCTTTTCCGTGGCAAAGAACGACGCCAATCGCACCACATTCTGCTCTATTCTAGCGACCCTGGCGCCCTCCGCGCGTTCACGCCAGCCCGGGACAGCGACGTCCGCGCGTTCACGCCACGACGGGTCGGCTTCGTCGGCCATGCGAAAGATCGTGCCGGCGCCGAGACTGTGCGGCGGCGACCTGCTGATAAGCTCCCAGCGCTCACCTGTGCTTCCCTTGCCATCCGATCCCCGGTAGCTGACCGGGTCTTTACTCGACCACGTGTCGAAGATCTCGAAACCCTCGTAGGAGCCCTCTGTGGCACGGTATATCGCCATCGCCACCTCGTTCCACGGTTCGTAACCCACGGGCACGGAAACCTTTTCGAGTGCGATCGCCAGCACCGCCGGTTCGGCGTGCGGGTCACTACCGGACTTGTGTTTGCCGGTGTCGCCACGCTGAAACGATAGGGTCAGACGAACCCAGCTTGCCGCTTCGAACAGATCGTCGAACGCACCGCAGAGTTCGTTTGGCCGCGCTGCCGGCACCACCGGCAGCTTGTCGGCAGAGGTGTCAGCTGGCGAGCGATCGCGCCACGAGTATTCGGCGGCCACCACCTTGCCGCCTTTGCCGTCGCTCTTGTGCGAATGGGTGCCGTGGACACCTACGTAGCGCGTCCGCTCACCGCCAAGTATTTCGAGCTGAGCTTTGTTCCGCTTCAGGAACGCGGATTTTTCCTCGGCTGGCATCGTGGCAAGCTCTTCCAGGTCCGTGCCCGGCGGCAGCCATATACGCGACCGCAGGGCGTCCAAGCCACCTTCAACGCGGGCCAGTATGGCGAACCTGTGGCCGACGCTGTTACGCTGCAGGAGGTTGTCGTTGATCTCCGGCGCGCGCTTCATGATCATGTCGAACACGAGATCGGCCATCGTTTCGTCGTTGACGTCGCTGTCGATGTTGATCTGCCCGTCGGTGAGGACCAGAGCTGTGCCGCCCCACTTGCGCAACCGCTCTAACTCCAGGATCATATCCGGTGTCAGGTCTGTTTCTTCTTTCTGCCATCCGTATTGCGGTGTCGACTTGTTGTGGATCGGCCTGATGAGGTAACCATTCTCATGCGCCGCGAGGCGAAACAGCGTCTCCCCGCTCATCTTGGTGGCCTTGCCTTCGACCGTCGTGGTGTCGAGAATGTTCATTGCTTTTTCCGTTTTCATCTTAGCGCCGCCTCCGTGATCTTCAGGCCGTGCTAATTCAGGCTCCGCGCCCAGGCCTCGCTGATTTCCCTATCGCTGAGGGCGTCCGGCGCATGCTTTGCAGACGCCGCTGCAAACGCCGACTGGACCGACCTTGACCGGGACTGCAACGACGACGGCGGCGGGCGACGCGCCCTCCCCAAACGTTGCCTCGCAAGTGAGGCAGAGCGGCGCCTTCGGGCTGGCGGCGGACCCCCTGCATCTGCCCAGGTAGCCGACAACGGCGTCCAGTAGGGTGTGGGCTTCGGCGTCGCCTAGTAGCGCACGCGTGGCGACAAGCGGCATCGTCTCGCGATGCACAACGTGCAGCGCCCCCTGGAAAGGACCGCCAGGAAATAAGCGTCCGGAGCTGTCGAATTCCTCGAGCGCTCTCCGATGCGCGGCCTGTAGTTGACGTCGCGCGGTCATGGCGTCACCTCGTGAAGCTGCTGACGCATCTCGTTACGCCTGGCGTACACATCCAAGCGGTTGATTGCCGCCAGGAGCAGTAAGCACACGAGGATGCGAGCGGCCCGCCGTAAAGCCGGTGTCGATGGATGTGGGATTTTGAACATGGGGCTGGCCTTGGGTTAGGCCGCCGCGAGCGCTGGACTTCGGATAGTTTTAGGTATATTTTCCTATGGCGTCTCGCTAAAAAACGCCGCTACCCTAAAGCCCCGTTGCGCCCTGCAGCGGGGGTTTTTCTTTTTACGCGGCTCTGCCGTTGCGCGCTGCTTCACGCTCGCGGACCCATGCAGCTTCTGCCTCGGCGGAGATCCGAACCAGCTTGCCGGCGAGGTACTCGCGAGGTCCGATACCGGCGTCCCTGAAATTATAGTATGAAGATCGGCTGATCTTCTGGCGCTTGCAAAAGCCGTCGATGCTCGGGTCGCGCGGGATAAGAAATTCGACTTCGGTGTTCATGTGAAGTGCATCCTTCGTTCTGGTTCGGTTGGATAGTGATCTACTCAACCCTGACGATGCACTAACCTGCCTTAGAGGATTTCGGGTCCCTTCACATTTCCGTTATAGGATTAGTTTCCTAACGTGAGCCCATCCGCAAAACCTTGCCGCCGCTTTCTGGCGCCGGCATCAACGGGACGATTGCCGCCCGCGCCATCTCCTCCAGGCCGCTCGTGATCCACTTGGCGTAGTGCTTCTCGATCATGGCAACCGAGGTGTCGTGGGCCGCCGCTACCAGTCTGATCGGCAGATTTTGCCGGATGCCGCGCACGATGGACGAATGCCGCAGCGCGTAGGCGATCACATCAGGCATCTGCGCGCGTTCGCGGATCGCCTTCCAAGGCTTGGCTATGTCGCTCGAGGTCTGCCACGGCCCGCGCCCGTCGCGCACCCAGCGGATGGTTCCGGGCACCTGTTTATGTTGCCATCGCTCCAGCAGGGGGGCGTCACCGGCCCGACCCGTCACCACCGGGCGCAAAGCGTCGACCACAGCCGGCTCTACCGGGATCGTGATCGAGCCGCCCTTGCCCCTGCCCTTGCGGCTACTTGGGACCAGTAATCGCGCCTCGGCCAACTGGCAGTCGCGCACTTTCACCCGTGTGATCTGCGAGAACCTAGCGCCCGTGGCGTTCAGCACCACCACTAGCCGGAAGAGGTCACCATCCCAACCGAGCTCGGCATCGATTTCGCGGGCCGCCCTGAGCAGCGAGCCGATCTGGCCGTCCGTCAGAATCTGGTTTTCGCGTGCCTGCGGAACGGCATCGTCGTCGTCGACGTCGCTTTTTAGCCCGTCGCCGACGACCAGCGTCGAGCTCAGTTGCTTTCTCTGGCTGTGGAGCGCGGCCTTGAGGTCGTTGACCAGCCGCTGCTTTGTCGTCTCCTTCAGCGCGGGCGGAAGGCTGGCGCGCCACGAAGACAGATGGTCATCGGTCAGCGCGGCCATTGCGACGCCCGCCAGCGGCGAGGCGGGGACCTCTTCATGCTTGCCGCGCTTGCCCTGCCCCAGGACGTATCGATGCAGCCGGCGGCTTGCGTCTGACCGCACCATGCGCCCCCTGCGGCGACTATCGCGTGCGTCGCGGGCCGCTATGTACGCTTCGACTGCCTCACGGACAGTTGGCAGCGCCTCGGGTGCCGGCTCGGTTGCCGTGTTCTGCTTGGACTGAAATGCCCGAGCCGCGTCCTGTGCCTGCCAGAAATCGAGGGTGCTCTTACCGTCGGCGTCCTGCATGTCGTCGGCGATGCCGATTTTCTGGACGCGATAGCAATCCTTCTTGTCCTCTTGCTCTCCCTCGGCCTTACCCAGATAGAACCGGGCGACCCACACCCCGCCGGTCTTTCCCTTCCGATAACCGACGTGCAGGCGCGGTCCGATGCTCTTGTAGTATGGCTTGCCCCGCGCCTTCAATTTCTCCCGCGCCGTCCTGGTTTCAAGATGCGCGTCCCGTACTCGCTTGGCCATTGCCATGATCCTTGTCCAACGAATTGTCCAATATATCAGGGTGGACGGGGTTGGACAAGCACAGGCGATGTTGCACAAAAGTCAAGCATTTCCCGGTTTTCGCTGTTTCAAGTTGGACACCTTTGGACTGATTATAAGCCCTTTGAAGGCGTGAATCGTGGTTCGAGTCCATGAGCGGGAACCAGCAGCTCCCAATCGGGGCAACCAATCGGTCTTGGTCCGATCAGGCTACGGCAACGCGCCGACACGCGAGATCGGCGTGCCTTGCTTTTCCAAACTGGCAAGCATGGTCGGGCGGACCAGGCAACCCTATAACCACCAGATATGACGGAGGACGACATGGCCGACGACAAATCCAGGAGCAAGCAGGATCGCAAACCGGCCGCCGGCGAGGAGCCTTACGACGTAGCGGCGTTTGCGAAAAAATACGGCCTGCCGCCGAGCGAGGCCGCGACCATCATCAAGCGGTACGGGCCTTCGAGAAAGAAGCTCGACGCACATATGGCGAGCCGCAACGCCTGATCCGCATCCGGCGGCGGCGACCCGGACCGCGGCTTGACCATGCCCGCCTGTTTTCCGGCCGGTTCTGCCGGATGCCCGAAATTTCCCATTTTGGGAATTGCCTCTTGTTCCCGTTTTGGGAACTTGCTATATCAAGGCGTGCAGATCGTCAGCAAAAAGACCCTTGTTGCCTTCTGGACCAGGCACCCGCAGGCGAAGGGACCGCTGACCGCCTGGTATCTGGCGATCGACAAGGTCGACTGGAAAACCTCCGCTGACATCAAGACTCAGTTTGGTGCGAACGTGGACTTCGTTAGGGACAACCGCGCGATTTTCGACATCGCCGGCAATAAATACCGGGTCATCGTTCATGTCAGCTACACATACAAGCGGGTGCTGATCAAATTCGTCGGCACCCATGCCGAATACGACAAGATAGATGCGGAAACAGTTTGATGAAAAACATTCGCCCCCTCAAAACCGAAGCCGACTATGACTGGGCTATCGCTGAGATCACCCGGTATTTCGACAACGAGCCCGAGGTCGGTTCCGCCGACGGCGACCGTTTCGATGTGCTCGCCGATCTCATCGAAGCCTATGAGGCCAGGCATTATCCGATCGAGGCGCCGGACCCTGTCACGGCCATTCGCGCTTACATGGAAATGGCTGGCCTGAAGCAAGTGGCCCTTGCCGAAGTCATCGGCTCGGCTTCGCGGGCCTCGGAAATCTTGAATAGAAAGCGCTTGCTGACGATCGATATGGTGCACCAGATCCACAAGAATTGGCACATTCCAGCGGAAGTGCTTATCCAGCCTTACCACCTTTCAGGTGATGAGAAGGCCGAACGGCGCCGGGTTCGCGCGGCTGCAGGATAGGAGTTGCTCTTACATTAGCTTGAGCGCATATTTTGTCAGCCGGTGAACTAACCAAGCCGGTCAGGCTCGGCGCCAGCCCCTCCCTCGATCCCCTCGACGCCGAGCCGCTGGGGGATCGGCGGCTCTGGAGGCGAACCATGCCCATGTATCTCTCACGATTCAGCTATACGCCCGAGACTTGGGCGCGCCTGATCGAAAACCCCGAGGATAGACGCGAGGCAGCCCGCACCTACATCGAGTCGGTGGGCGGAAAGCTGCACGGGTTCTGGTACGGCTTTGGAGAGCACGATGGCTGGAACCTGTGGGAGGCGCCCGACAACGTTTCGATGGCATCTGTCATGCTCGCCATTGGTGCGGGAGGAGCGCTCAGCTCGTACGAGACCACCGTTCTCCTGAGCGTCGAAGAGACGATGCAAGCCCTTGGCAAGGCGAAGTCGGTCCGCTATCGCCCGCCGGGAAAGCCCTGACCAGTCGCGCATCAAGGCGCCGGAACGGTTTGCGGACTTTTCGCCCGCCTAGCCCGTAGAGATTCGGGCTAGGCTCGCCGTCCGGCTGGTGCCTGCGCGCTCGCCCGTGTCGCGCTCACCCGGGTCGCGCACGCCCGCGCCACGATCGCTTGCAGCGGCTCCGGCCGGTGCAGCAGAAATCCCTGGCCGAAGGCAATGCCCATATCCGCGAGGATGTCGAGCGCATCCTGCGCTTCGATCTTCTCCGCCACCACGGAGCAGCCGAGGCTCCTGGCGATGCCGGATATCGCCAAGACGATTTCGCGGTCGAAGCGGCTATCGGCAATATGCTCGATGAACGCACCGTCGATCTTGATCGTATCGACGGGAAAGCGCCGGAGATATTCGAACGAGCTCATGCCCGCCCCGAAATCGTCGAGGCTGACGCGGCAGCGCCGCTCGCGCGCTTTGCCGACGAACTGTTCGGCAGCTGCGAAATTGGTGACCGCGGCGGTTTCGGTGATCTCGAAGCCGATACCGGAATGCGGCGCCCCGGTCTCAGCGATGACGGCGTCGACGAAATCCCAAAGCTGCGGATCGCTCAGCGTCTGCGCCGACAGGTTGAAGCCGAGCGTCAGCGCCCCTGACTTCAGCGCCGGACCATGAAGCGATAGCGCCGTCCTGATGATCCAGCGGTCGAGCCGCGAGGCGACACCGAACCGCTCCGCCGCCGGGATGAACTCGCCCGGCGGGATCAGCCGCCCGTTGCGGCCAGCGAGCCGCGCCAGGACCTCGACATGGCGGCTTTCTTGCCAGGGTTTGCCGAGCTGGTGGATTTCCTGGCCGAACAGTTTCAGCCTTCCGTCCGCCATGGCGTCGACGGTGTCGGCCGCCAGCCGCGCCGCATTGAGACCGCCGGACCCTGACGTCGTCTCGGGCGAGAACACAGCGAAGCGATTGCGCCCGGCGGCCTTGGCCGCGTAGCAGGCGTCGTCGGCGCAGGCGAGCGCGTCGGCCACCGCGGTATTCGCATCGGCGACAAAGGCGATGCCGATGCTGGCCGCAAGCTTGCGCGACGTCACCGTCGAGCCGAGGTCGGCGTCGCGAACCGCGGCGAGAACGGCGCCGGCGAGACGCTCGGCTTGCGCTGCGTCGCAATCAGGCACCAGCAGCGCGAACTCGTCGCCGCCGAGGCGCGCAGCATGCACCGACGGCGGCAGACAGTTCAAGATGCGCTCGGCGACGCGCTTCAGGGCAAGGTCGCCGGCGGCGTGGCCGGCGAAGTCGTTCAGTGCCTTGAAGTAGTCGAGATCGACGTAGAACACCGCGAGCCGGCGCGCCGTTGCGATGTGCTCGGCCAGCAGCCGGTCGAAAGCGGCGCGGTTCAAAAGGCCGGTCAGCGCGTCATGGCGGGCCGCATGGGCAAGCTCCTGCTCGCGTTGCTTCGCCTCGGTGATGTCACGCACCGTGCCCAGGATCTGGCCCGACGACTGGGCGTCGGCGAACCGTATCAGCGATTCGACATGTCGGATTTCGCCGTCCCGCTTGATGATGCGGTATTGCGCGGCGACGACCTTTTGGGTTTGCAGCGGCGCCAGGTGGGCCCGCTCGGCGTCGGCCCGGTCGTCCGGATGCAGAAAACTGTGCCAGAGGTCTTGCGACACTTCGTCGGTGTCGGCGACAAGCCCGAAGATGTCCCGCGTGCGCTGGTCCCAGTAGCTTTTGCCTGCGGCGAGATCGTGGTGCCAGATGCCGGTGCCGCTGGCCGCCAATGCCAGGCGAAAGCGGACGTTGACCTGTTCGAGCTCTGCTTCCGCTTGCTTCTGCTTGGTGATGTCGGTCTGGACGCCCATCAGTCTGACCGGCCGGCCTTCGGCGTCGCGTTCGACCACTCCGCCGCGATCGAGAACCCATACCCAGTGACCGGATTTGTGCTTCAGCCTGAGCTCGGTCTCGATCGAATCGGTCAGGCCGGCAATGTGGCGTTCGCCGCTGGCCACCGCCCGCTCGCGATCGTCGGGATGCGTCAGTTGCAACCAGAGATCGCTTGTCTCGGCAAGCTCGCCCTCGCCATATCCGAGCATTTGCAACCACATCGCCGAGTAGAAACAGTCGCCGCTCCTCCTGAGATCCCAGTCCCAGACGCCAAGATGCGCGCGTTCGAGTGCCAGCTCCCAGAACTCTCCGTTGCGATCCTTCTTGTCAGCCATGTCCTGGACTTCGCCCGCCTCGTCGCGGCCCCCGCCTCGTCGCGGCCCCGCCTTGTCGCGGCCATTGTGCGGCAAAAGCAAAGAAGAAACCGTTACTGCGCAGCGGCCGGGGTGGACGGCCAATTTCTCTCACCCTGACACCCCGAGGGGCGAACTTTGCGGCAACAGCAGCCACAGCCGCGACGGCGCCAGCTCTCATTTTTTCCCTTGCGGGTAGATTGTCTCACCGTGCTTCAGCATCTCGATGAAGGCGGCGATCTTCTTCTTGCGCCCAGCCTCGGTCTTCATGTTGTGGATGCGGAAGGCGAGCGCGAAGCGGTTCTGCGCGCTGAGCCTTGCCAGCATCGCCTTGGCCTTGGGCTCGGCGTCTATTGCGGCCTGCAGATCCTCGGGGATTTTCATGTCCTTGCCGCTTGCATAGGCACGCGCCCAGCGGCCGTCGGCCTTGGCTGCCTCGACCTGTTTCAACCCATGCTCGGTCATCCGGCCCGCCTCGATCAGCCGGGCGACGTTGTCGACGTTGATCTGGCTCCAGGTGCTATTCCTGCCGCGCGGCGTGTAGCGCTGCAAATAGCTCTTGTCGTCGAGACCCTTGCGCACGGCATCGATCCAGCCCCAGCACAGCACGACGTCGATGGTCTCCTTGGGCGTGATCGAAGGCAGTCCCGAACCGACCTTATGGATCTTGATCCAGATTTCTGTCTCGGTGTCGTGATGCTTGCCGAGCCAGCTGTAGAAGCTTTCGGCGTCGCTGAATTCGCGGACCTTGGCGGGGTCGACCTTGACCGGCGCCATCAGCGGGTTTCGCTTTTTGCGGTCATTATCGTTTCCTCCTCATCGCTGCCTAGCTCCGATCGAATGGAGCAACGGCAACCTCGTTGCAAGGCTGGCGGGACAGCGAAGCTGCCGATCTCCCCCTTGAGGGGCAGATGCCAAGTTTTGGCAAAAAGGGCAGGACAGAGGGGGGGCGCGAAGGATCGCCATCGTCTCGTTACCTCATGACCAACCGAGAATTGACATGAGGTGCAGTTGCAAAGGATTGAAGGCCGGCGGGACAGCGCCCCCCTCTGCCCTGCCGGGCATCTCCCCCACAAGGGGGGATTGGCAGCGTCGCTGTCCCCGCCCGAGAAGGGCCGAGAAGGGGGGGCCTTACTGCAGCTGCGGTTTCCTGAGAAAGCTGTTGCGGTCGGCCGATTTGACGCGCAGCCAGGTTTCGCGGCCGTCGCGCACAACCCGCAACGGAATCTCCGCCCCCGCCGGATTCTGCCACAGCTTGCGGTAGAAATCGGCGAGCCCGTCGACTTCGCCGTCGCGCACATCCGAGATGATGTCGCCCCGGCGCAAGCCGGCTTCGGCGGCGGGGCTGCCTTCGGCGACGCTCATCACCACAACCTCGCCATTGCTTTCGGCGGAGAAGGCGCCGAGCCACGGGCGCGGTGGCCTGGCAACCTGGCCGCGTGTCAAGAGATCGTCGAGAATAGGCGGCAGAAGGTTGATCGGCACCACCATGTTGATATCGGCGATCTCGCCGGCGCGGCTCATCTGCAGGCGCAGCGAACCGATGCCGAGCAGCCTGCCATCCTGCCCGATGAGTGCCGCACCTCCCCATGACGGGTGAGCGGGCGCGGTGAAGATCGCTTCGTCCAGCAGATACTCCCAATAGCCGGCGAATTCCTGCTTGGTGACGATGTGCGCGCTGACCGCCTGGCCAATGCCGTCGGCGAGCACCACGGGGTCGCCGGCCATCGCCCTGGCCGCGTCGCCGAAAGCCACCGCGGGCAGGCCGAGCGGCGCCAGCGCCTGCACCAGGCCGAAGCCCGTTTCCTGATCGTAGGCGAGCGCGTGCGCGGGAACCACGCGCCCGTTGTGGTCGGTCAGCCAGACTTCTTCCGCCTCGGTGATGAGGTAGCCGATGGTGAGCACCAGGCCGTTGTCGCGAATGACCACGCCGCTGCCTTCCCGGCTGGTGCCCAGCGCATTCGCGGTGAAGGCATCATCCGGGATCGAGGCGCGCACCGTCACGATGGACCGCAAAATCGTATCGATGGTCATGCTTTCAATCCTGGCCATAGTCACGACGGGCGTCAGAGGCCCGATCTTTCCTATAGCTATGGCGCACGTGACGAGGCGCAAGGGCCGGACAATCGCGCAGGCAGACCGGCATCGACAATAGTTCAACACAAGTTGAACTTCCCGCAGCCCGCACTATTTGTATCCATGCAAGCTGATCCTCCCCGAGACCCTCCCCGCTCACCTCAAAGGCTTCCCGAGATGAACCAATACACACCGCCGAAAGTATGGACCTGGAACAAGGAAAATGGCGGCGCCTTCGCCAGCATCAACCGGCCGATCGCCGGCCCGACGCATGACAAGGAGTTGCCGGTCGGCAAGCATCCGCTGCAGCTTTACTCGCAGGCGACACCAAACGGCGTGAAGGTGACGATCATGCTGGAGGAGTTGTTGGCGCGCGGCCACAAAGGCGCCGAATATGACGCCTGGCTGATCAGGATCAACGACGGCGACCAGTTCGGCAGCGGCTTCGTCGAGGTCAACCCCAACTCCAAGATCCCGGCGCTGATGGACCGCAGCGGGCCAAAGCCGATCCGCGTCTTCGAATCCGGCTCGATCCTGCTGCATCTGGCCGAGAAATTCGGCGAGTTCCTGCCGACCGAGCAGCCGGCGCGTGCAGAAACCCTGTCGTGGCTGTTTTGGCAAATGGGCTCGGCGCCCTATCTCGGCGGCGGCTTCGGCCATTTCTACGCCTATGCACCGGAAAAGTTCGAATATGCCATCGACCGCTTCGCCATGGAGGTGAAGCGCCAGATGGATGTGCTCGACCGGCGGCTGGCGGTAAGCGAATATCTCGGCGGCGACGCCTACACGATTGCCGATATCGCCGTGTGGCCCTGGTATGGCGGGCTGGCCAAGGGCCGCAT
The DNA here is from genome assembly GCF_055811375.1 of Mesorhizobium sp. WSM4848. Taxonomy (NCBI): domain Bacteria; kingdom Pseudomonadati; phylum Pseudomonadota; class Alphaproteobacteria; order Hyphomicrobiales; family Phyllobacteriaceae; genus Mesorhizobium; species Mesorhizobium sp. WSM4848. The sequence goes on along the minus strand of NZ_JBVVPX010000007.1, from coordinate 86,951 downwards.
GTACAGCGACGCCGGCGAGTTCCTGTCGGTGCAGGAATACAAGCACGTGCAGCGCTGGGCCGACGCGATCGACGCACGGCCGGCGGTGCAGCGCGGCCGCATGGTCAACCGCGCCTTCGGCGAGCCGGCGATGCAACTGCATGAGCGCCACGACGCAAGCGATTTCGACACCAGGACGCAGGACAAGCTGGCGGCGGAGTGATCCGGGCGACGGAGCTGGAGCGGATGACGCGCTGCGCAGTATCACATATGCACTCGGACATATATACTGGTTGACTAAAGTAACGGAACGTCCAATGCACATTCCCAGAACCGAACATGTCCGCTTTCAAGCGGCTTAGACCATACTATCTATCTGATTAACATTATGGTCTAGGCATGTTTATATTTGTGCTGGCCGACCTGAATCTCAAAACCGCATGCCGTCTCGACGGTCCGGTACTCGGGGGTCGCGGTCACCTGTGTGTCTTTCGTTCGGCCCTATAGATCAGCCGGACGACGGACAAAAAATATCCAACCTGCAGAACGATCAAGGTAAGGACCGTCCAGCCCAGCACCTTCCAGATTGAACCCGTTGCCAAAAAAGTCGAGAGCGCCACGACGAATGACGCGGCGGTCATCCCCACCAGGAACTGTGGAAAATTCATCGCTTTTCACGGTCGCCCCGGAGCTTCTAACAGCCGCGACGACCACCCTTGCCCATTTACCCCAAACCAACGTTTTCACCCTTTGGATGGTTGCGCAAGTGGCAAATGGATGGGAAGTGTGCGTATGTTTAGCGCAACCTATGGTTGCAAAAAATAAGAAGATGTCGGCGGGACAGCGGCACCTCTGTCCTGCCGGCGTCAAAAGCTACTACAGGCGCAACGCTCAGGCCGACATGGCCAGCGGCCTTGCGCTCTTGTTGGGGATCTGGATGTCGATCTCCAGCGTCGACATCGTCTCGCCGCGATCCATCGAGACCTGCAGATAATCCTGGTCGATCTGGACGTGCCTGGCGATGACGGCCATGATCTCCTCGCGCAGCACCGAGACGAGATCGGGCTGGCTGCGGTTGCGGCGCTCATAGGCGAGCAGCACCTGCAGCCGCTCGCGCGCCACCGGCGCGCTGCCGCGCCGCTTGAAGAGGTCTAACAGGCTCATGCTGCCCTCCTTCCAAAAAGCCGATCAAGAAAGCCCTTGCGCTCGAACGGCACGACGACCGGCAGGTCCTCGCCCTCGAGCCGTTTGGCCGCCTCGATATAGGCGCGGGCGGCGGAGTTGGTCGGATCGCTGAGTGTTACCGGTGAACCGAGGTTGGAGGCCTTGAGCACGTCCTGGCTCTCGGGAATGATGCCCAGCAGCGGCGTCGACAGGATCTCGAGCACGTCGTCGATCGAGAGCATTTCGCCGCGCGCCGCGCGCGCCGCATCATACCGCGTCACCAGCACATGCTTGGCGATCTGCTCGCCCCGCTCGGCCTTGACGGTCCTGGCGTCGAGCAGGCCGATGATGCGATCGGAATCGCGCACCGAACTGACTTCCGGGTTGGTGACGATGACCGCCTCGTCGGCAAAGCGCATGGCAAGCTGCGCGCCGCGCTCGATGCCGGCCGGGCTGTCGCAGAAGACGTAGTCGAACACCGAGCTCAGCTTTTCGATCACCTCGCCGACGCCCTCCTCGGTCAGCGCATCCTTGTCGCGCGTCTGCGAGGCCGGCAGCAGGAACAGCGTCTCGACCCGCTTGTCGCGGATCAGCGCCTGCGACAGCTTGGCCGTTCCCTGGATGACGTTGACTAGGTCGAACACCACCCGCCGCTCGGCGCCCATGATCAGGTCGAGATTCCTCAAACCCACGTCGAAGTCGACCAGCGCCACCCTCTTGCCGGTTCTCGCGACGGCGGCGCCAAGGGCGGCCGTCGAGGTCGTCTTGCCGACGCCCCCCTTGCCCGAGGTGACCACCACAACTTTGCCCATCTATCCCTCCTTATTGTTGTTGATATTGTTAAGCGTTTGATTTATGCGATGCGCTTAAGTCTTTGTTTTTAATCCAAAACATCTGCGTAATTTCGGGCGACTGCATTAGCTGAACGGCGCGATGCGCAGCGTGTCTTTTTCAAGAAACGCCTGCACCGCTTTTCCGCGCAAGGCCGGCTCCATCTCCTCGGCGGTGCAATACCAGCCGTCGACCGACAGCAGCTCGGCCTCGTTTTTGCGGCAGAAGATGCGCGCCGCCGAATGGCCGAGCACACCCGCCGACGCCCGCCCGCGCAGCGTGCCGTAGACATGGATCGAGCCGGCGGCGACGATCTCGGACCCGGAGGCGACCGAGCCCAGCACGATGACATCGCCATGCGCGTGGAAGATCGACTGGCCCGAGCGGATCGGCGACTTGACCATCAGCGTGGCCGGCGCGTCCGGCACCCTGTCTTCCGGCTGCCTCTCTTCCGACTGCCTGTCTTCCGGCTGCTTGCCCGGTTCCGCCCTGCCTGCTTCCGCCCTGCCCGCCTCTTCCGGCCTGCCGGCGGCCTTTTGCTCGGCCTGCATGAGCAGCCCGGCTGTGGCCTCCTTGGCGCCGATCAGCACAGGCGGCAGACTGGGCTCAAGCACCGTGTTGCCGTCGAGCTCGATGGCATAGATGCGGATGCCGCGCAGGCCAAGCTCGGCAACCAGCGCTTCGATCTGGCTGACCGCGGGCTTCAACGTGTTGAGGTTGAGCACCACCGGGCGGCCGGCAAAATAGCCGGGAGAATTGCCGATCCAGCGATCGAGGCTTTCCAGCCACTCCGAAAGCGGCGTCTCCGGGGTGAGGGTGAAGGCGACGAAGGAGCGGGCGCGAAAGCGAATGGATTTGGTCTCGACGGGGGCGGCGAAGGTCACGGACAGCGATTCCTTACTGATAGGTAAACGCTAGCCAGCCATGGTTAACGAAAGGTTAACGGACGGGTGTTTGCGCATCCGGAAAGCTGTTACTGACGGGCTCGCTGGAAATTGCCTGCCCTTCCTCGACACCTTGCTGGCTAAATGCCCTTCGCTGCGTCCTCGATCAGTTCCGCCAGCAAGGTAGAGAACCGCTCGTCAGCCCTATCCCCGATGTTTCCCACTTCTCTCGCCACTGTCCCGGGCGAAGAGACCGACACTTGTCCACTCAGCTGAACGTTGACCGTGAACGTCCTTCCGACCACCTCCTTTTCCGTTCCCCGCTTCCTGTAGATCCTGAACCGAATAGATGGGGTTGATGCTTTGGTTTGGCGGCGTGGTGCGGTGTCCATCTCGACGGCCACCTCGCCTGCTACGTCAGCCCTGGCCGTTTCCAGCGACGCGACCACGACGTCGTTTAGCCAGGCCCTTGCTTGCGCGCCGAAGTCCACCCCTTCGGCCTTCTCATTGCCGACCTTCCCGTCTTGCTCACGGCGGGCTTCCTTGCCGCGGTCAAGGGCATCTCTAAACTTGGACATCGTGGTTTGCCTCCGATTGTGGGCGCATGAGACCCGCTGTCACATCGCCATGCTCCTCCTAATGGGTAGAACGCGCGCGAGCGCCGTGCGTTGCGTAAGCGGAGCCCGCGGTTCGCCGCGCTGCGCGCGGCAGTATCCTTCTGCCGCGGTCGATCGCCGGGCTGGCGGCGGTGATCGCGGCGCTGTGGTGGTGGCTGGGGTAGTGTCAGCAGCCAGCCGGACAAGAGCTGGAAATTACCTGCCCTTTCCCACAAGATGCCTGAACATCCCTGGGGCTCGACATGTGCAATCTCTACAACATCACCACCAGCCAGGAGGCGATCCGCCAGTGGACCCGCGCCTTGCGCGACAGTCTCGGCAATCTCGAGCCCTCCATCGACATCTACCCCAACCAGCCCGGCCCGGTGGTGCGCAATGCGCCGGACGGTGAGCGGGAACTGGTCAACCTGCTGTGGGGCATGCCGACGCCGATCGAGCGCGTAAAGGGCAAGGCCGACTACGGCACCACCAACATCCGCAACCCGCAATATGGCCACTGGCAGCAATATCTCGGCGTCAAGAACCGCTGCGTGGTGCCGCTCACCAGTTTTGCCGAACCGAGCCCGATGCCGGGCGACAAGGACCCGGATACCGGTATTCAGAAAAACTACTGGTTCGCGCTGAACGAGGAGCGGCCGCTGTTCTTCTTCGCCGGCCTGTGGACGCGCTGGCAAGGCGTGCGCAAGGTCAAGGACGGCCCCGGCGAGTTCGAGCTCTATGGTTTTCTGACCACTAGGCCAAACGCCCTGATCGCGCCGATCCACGAGAAGGCGATGCCCGTCATCCTGACGACGCAGGAGGAAACCGAGACCTGGCTGAGCGCGCCGTGGTCGCAGGCCAGCCACCTGCAGCGCACGGCACCCGACGACGCGCTGGTGATCGTCGACAAGCCGGCGACGCAGATAAAATTTCCGCCGCAGGCGCCACAGGCGCCGCTCCAGGGTTCGCTGTTCTAAAGCTTGAATTTTTGCAGCACCCAGATGTAGCCCTTCGGCGGATGGTCCTGGTCGACGAACTGAGTGCGAACGGTGGTGTCCTTGCGACTGCATCGCTTGCACCTGAACCGGATGGCTTCCAGCGGCTTGTTCCAGCCCACCACCTTGGCCACGTCGTTGGCCCGAAAACGGCCGACATGGTAGCAGTGGCCGCACTCGACGATGATCAGCATATTGGCCTTCGCGGCACGTCCAACGCTGTCCATCGGCCCGGCCATGGCTCATTTCCGAGTCAAATAGTCCTCGGGAAGCGGAAGCAGGCCAAGATCCGGCATCCGAAAATCGGGCTCCTTCTCCGCTACGCTGGCCATCACCGCATGCAGTTTTTCGACAAGCCCGCAAAGCTGCCAAAACAGCTCGCCATGCGCCTTCAGATGCAGTTGCGACGCAAGCACCGTCTTGCGCAGGCTGAGAGCATCGCTGATGATCGCCTCGGCATGCCTCGCCGACAGCCTGTTGAACCGGCTTTTTCGTCTGCCCATCGCGGCTCTCCTGAATTTGTGAGCAACCGCCCCACCTACCGACAAATAGGAAGGCATTCCTCGCCGAGTCAATTCACGCTTGACATTTTTGTTCCCGTTTTGTACAATTTGAACAGAAACGGCTGGAGGCATCGCCATGGACAACATCGTGACGCTGGACAGCCGCCAGGAGGCCGCGCTTCAGGCGGTGGCCGACAAGTTCATTGCCCAGCACAAGGGCGACGCGGTGAAGGCACTGAAGGAAATGATCGTGCTGAACGGGCATTTGCAGGAACGGCTTGATGCCCTGTCGTCACCACGCCGAGCGACGCGCTAAGCTCCCAGAGATGACGGCAGCAGGACGCGTGTTCAATCGTGCCGTTCGAAGGTCGGCTTAGCGCCCCAAGGCTGGCGGGCGGCAATGCGCCCCTTCCTGGACATTACCAAAAGCAAGACCACGGGGAATTCTGACTCACTTCCCGAACGGCATAGTCTTCGCCTCGCTGGAATGTCTAACGCGACTCCGTCATGATCTCCCAGCCCTGTCGATCGACGCTGCCCCAAGCCCGTGGTGCCGACGCAGGTGATGAGGGCAGGCTAGATCAGTGCAGCGGATCCACCCGGCGACTTTCCTTTTTGCGGCTCGAGCCTTGCGAGATATGGGGGACGGGTTCGTGGCCGTTCTGTTGCCGGTCTATCTCCTCGCATTAGGCTTTGCACCTCTGCAGGTCGGCGTCATCGCGACCGCGTCGCTTCTCGGTTCCGCGCTCTTGACCATCGGTTTCGGACTCCTTGGCGCCCGGTACGATCACCGCCAACTCCTGCTTGCCGCCGCAAGTCTGATGGTCGCCACGGGTGCGGCCTTTGCTGTGGTCCACGACTACGCGCTGCTTTTGGTGATCGCGTTCGCAGGCACAATCAACCCATCGGCCGGCAGCGTCAGCGTCTTCGTGCCCTTGGAGCATGCCGCGCTCACACGTGAGGTCACTGACGCCGCGCGGACCAAGATGTTCGCGCGTTACAGCCTTGTGGGTGCGCTCGCAGGCGCCGTTGGCGCGCTCGCTTCGGCAACCCCTGATCTTCTGGCTCCAGTCGGCCTCGACCAACTCACCGGTATCAAGGCGATGTTCGTGCTCTATGCATTGCTCGGCCTGTTCGGGGGCCTCCTTTATGCGCGGATCCCGCGGCGTCGTCCGACGTCGGACGCCGGCACCGCGTCCGCGCTCGGGCCCTCGCGCAATATTGTTTTCAAGCTTGCGGCACTTTTTAGCCTTGATGCTTTCGCCGGCGGCTTTGTCGTCCAGTCGCTGCTTGCTCTATGGCTTTTCGAAAAATTCGACCTGTCGCTCTCGGAAGCGGGCTTTTTCTTCTTTTGGTCGGGCCTACTTTCGGCGTTCTCATTCCCCGTTGCAGCTTGGCTGTCTCGGCACATCGGACTCATCAACACGATGGTGTTCACACATATTCCTTCCAGCATCGCCCTGATGCTGGCGGCGCTTGCGCCGACGCTACCTCTGACACTGGCCCTGCTGCTGGTCCGCGCTGCGCTTTCGCAGATGGACGTCCCGACGCGCTCATCTTACGTCATGGCCGTTGTCACGGAAGCGGAGCGGGCGGCGGCCGCGAGCTTCACATCGGTCCCGCGCAGCCTGGCCGCCGCAGCCAGTCCCGCGCTGGCAGGCGCTCTGTTCGCTGCCTCGTTCCGGGCTTGGCCCCTCCTCATCTGCGGTGCACTGAAGATCGCTTACGATCTGCTGCTGCTGATGCAGTTTCGGCACCTCAAGCCGCCGGAGGAACGGTGATGCAGCCGCACCGGTTTGGGGTGTTTGACCAGGATGGGTCAATCGCGAAGGAAAACGTTGGAAAGGTTGTCGATCACTTCCGGCTGTCGCTGCGCGAAATGTCGCCTCGGACCGAAGCGAGCTTTTCAGTTCCGCACCGCATCTTAAGCGATGTTGATCCGTTGTCGGTTATCGGTCGGCAACTCCGCAGCATGAGCAGTCGCTCAACTCGACACGATCGAGCGGCTGCAAATGACGTCGCAAGCCAATCCTTATAGCGGCAGCTCCTTGCCCGCCTGCTCCGCTACCATGTACGCAGCGTACCAGTCCGGCCAATTCTCATCACGCTGGCCGCCTGTCCGCTTCTCGTGCTCGCCATGGGCTTCCGAAGCACGCCGGAACGCCGCTGCGAGTTCGGTCAACGAGGCGAATGTGATGTTGTCGGCGTCGACACGCCCTGGAAAGCGTTGGGTGACTTCCTGCAACAGCCATTGGTTTCCATCTGGATCGCTGAATGTGGCGTACGAGGTGTAGCTGCGCCGCTCAGGGTCCGGGCCGCTAACACGGCCTTCACGGCCGTCATAGTGGTACACTTCGCTCACGTCGACACCGCGATCGGCGAGTTCGGCGCGCGCAACCCCGATGTCCGACACGACGAGCTCGCCAACGTGTTCAAGGACATCGAGCTCGATCCGGGCATAGGGCCCCGGTGTGACCCCTGAGCCGAAGACTATCGAACACGGGGAGCCCGGCGGCGTAAACTGGATTACATGAAATTCGTCGCCTGTGATGTCGGCGTCGAGCCTCCAACCCAAGCCGCCATAAAATCGCTTGGCGCGATCGACGTTCGAAACGGGGATGACGACGACTTCGAGCTTGATGTCGACCCTTCGCGCTGCCGGGGTCGCGATTGCGGCTTCGCCGCGCTCCTGAATATCGTTCATGACGATCTCCTTGGGTTTTGGATGCGTTGCGTTATCTTCAACGCCACGCGCCCTGTCGGTGCCGGTGGTGGCTGTTCATGCACGCAAGCGGGATTTGAGGCTCGGGCCGCAACTATGCCGCCGAACCTCTTGATGCTCTTCTGGATGTGCACATATCCGGTAACGCGAATTCGCGCCCGCTAACCCGAGATGGATTTGGCAGGCAGACGAAACGCGCCCTACGTTTGGCAGGCTGGTCGCTAATCAGCAAAAATATTGGCGGCTAAGTATCGTAGCATTCCTATTGTATTGCAGCAAATCAACTCGCAAAAAATCAAAGGAAATTTCCTGGATATATTTCACTACCCATATGATTTTTTCCCTAAAACGAACCGGCACAGCTAAGCTCGTTGTCGCTTCGGTTCCAAAAGACACCGACAAATCCTTACGCGTCCTGATCCCGACGTCCTGTTGTCAGTAGTCCAGAATTGCCCTTCGGTCTGACGGAGAGACGTCCTCAGGGTCAAATCCGCTGTTCCCGGTGAGGTCCGATTCCGAGAGCAAATTTGAGCCGGGAATGTCCGACTAAGGTCAATCCTTCCGGTACTCGAACCGGACGGTTGCGCCAGAACTGGCCATTCAGTTGACCCCGCCAACGGCGGGAGTTGACCTCTTAGCGGAAGTTAGAACCACGGCCCCTCAAGAATGCGCAAGCAGCCTTCTAGCCGTCAAAATTGACATGGCAACGCAACTCACGACGCTGGACGAGCTGTCGGCGTTGGATGGGGTTGGTCAATCGAACCTGTTCACTCGCCCATCGTCATTACAGCCTGGGCGTGATTTTATGCAAAGCGCGTGTCGATCCGCCGGGGGCTGGTTCGTCGACTTAATTAGCGAGACTGTTCAGCGGCCATCACGTCCGCGGCTCGCCTCAGGAGGAGTTCTCAAATGCGCTTCATGTCGTTCGTCACTTCCGCCCACGCTGGACCGCCGACGGCGGAACTCATCGAGGCGATGAACAAGCTCGCCGACCGGGAAATCAAGGCCGGTCGCATGGTCGACATGGGCGGACTCACGCCGGTCGCGATGGGCGCGCAGGTGCGCATCGCCGAGGGGAAGCTCAGCGTCATCGACGGTCCGTTCGTCGAGGCGAAGGAAGTCATCGGCGGCTACGCGATCATGGAGTTCCGGAACAAGGAAGAGGCCGTGGCGTCGGCGGTCGAGTTCATGCAGCTCCACAAGGATTTCATGCCGGATTGGGAGGGCACGTGCGAGGTCCGCGCGTTTGCCGGCCCTTGAGGCGACGTTCCTGCAGACGGCGTCGGCGGCCATGACGGTCGCCGACGCCCATCGCACGATCCTCGCCGTGTGGCGGATCGAGCAGCCCCGGCTGATCGCCAGTCTGGCGAGGATGCTGCGCGATGTGCCGTTGGCCGAGGATTTGACGCAGGAAGCCCTGCTGGCCGCCCTTGAGCGGTGGCCGGCCACAGGCGTTCCGGAAAAACCCGGCGCCTGGCTGATGGCGACCGCCAAGCGCCGGGCCCTGGATCATCTGCGCCGCAGCCGGATGCTCGAGCGCAAGCACGACATTATCGCCTGGGACATGGAGGAGGAGCAGCAGGCCATGCCCGACCTCGACTCGGCCCTGGACGACGACATAGGCGATGAACTACTTCGGCTCATCTTCACCGCCTGTCACCCGCGACTGTCGCGCGAGGCGCGCGCGGCGCTGGCACTGCGGATGATCTGCGGCCTGACAACCGAGGAGATCGCCAGGGCCTTCCTGTTGCCGGAGGCGACGATCGCCCAGCGCATCGTGCGGGCGAAGCGGACTCTTTCGGAATCGGGGCTGGCCTACGAGACCCCAAGCGGCGAGGAGCTCTCAAAGCGGCTCTCCTCGGTGCTGGAGGTCGTCTACCTCATCTTCAACGAAGGCTACACCGCGGCGAGCGGCGAGGACTGGCTGCGCCCCCAGCTCTGCAATGAAGCGCTTCGCATGGGCCGCGTGCTCACCTCCATCGTGCCGCACGAGCCCGAAGCCCATGGACTGCTCGCTCTGATGGAGCTGAACGCCTCGCGCACGGCGGCTCGTACTGACGCCGAGGGCGAGCCAATCCTCATGCTGGACCAGAACCGCGCACTCTGGGACCAGCTCCAGATCCGGCGCGGGATGCAGGCGCTCGGGCGAGCGCGCGAATTAGGCGGAGCGGGCGGCATTTACGCCCTACAGGCGGCGATTATCGCCTGCCACGCCCAGGCGAGGACGGCAAGTGATACCGACTGGTCGCGCATCGCCGGACTTTATGCGGAGCTGGCAGCTGTCGTGCGCTCGCCAATCGTCGACCTCAACCGCGCGGTTGCCGTCGGCATGGCCGAGGGCCCAGAAGTGGCGCTGGTGATCGTGGACCGCCTTTCGCGCGAGCCGGCGCTCAAAGGCTATCACCTGCTGCCGACCGTTCGCGGCGACCTGCTCCGCAAACTCGGCCGCTACGAGGAGGCGCGCGCCGCGTTCGAAGCAGCCGCGGCGCTGGCGGGCAACAGGCGGGAACATGCCCTGTTGAGGCGGCGCGCCGCCGAGGCGGCCGACGCAGCGATGTCATCATAATCCCTGATCAGACAAGGACATGATCGACCCCGGATCGACTGCTTCCGGGCTTTTGTCATTTTCCTGTAAGGTCTGACTTGGATATCGCGGAACGTCCGCTGTCCCGCCCGGCCCGAACCCCCAAGGTGAAACGGCAGCTTAGGTCAGAACCGCTGGTCGCGCTCAATGTCCGGTTTTGAGAACGGATATCTGTCCGGTTTTGGGAACGGATATAGGCTCCCGAAAGCTTCTGACATTCCGAGCCCCTAAGCCGCAAGTCCGCCAACGGCCGCAAGGCTGACTGTCAGCAACGCGCCGCCAAATCGACCGTTCACCTACAAACCCTTGCGCGTGAAAGCCGACATCCCTGTTGAGGACGATAGGCGTTCCGGAACTACGGCAAGAGATCCGTCACAGCGCGCCCACTTCCGTCCATTGCCATAGGGAAACTGGCATGTTCGTGGATGATTTTCCAAGAACCGGCGATGCGCCTTAGCACGATGGTTCGCCGGCTCCAGGAGTCGACCTTTGTGCCATCGGTCTTAATGCCAGTCATGCGCGACAGCCCGAAGGCCACTGCAAGATCGCCGTCGATCATGATCTGCGGGTCAGCCATGTGAACGGTGACGCCGTTGCGCCAAGTTGCAAACCAAGCATTTATCCCTTCGATGTCGCGTGCCTGTTCGCCTCGATAGGCAAGCGGCGGCGGCAGATCGAAAACCACGACATCCGGGTCCATGGCATCGACGTTGGCGCGGGCGTCCCCCTTGGCAATTGCGTCTTCCTGGCCCCGGATGACAGACAAGACTTCCTTTTCAGACATGTCGTTGCTCCTTCATTTCTGGAACGACGAGGCCGGGGCGATCAATCCGACATCGACACCATAATAAATATGGCCGGTCCTAGCTGCTGTTGCATCGTGGTATCGAGAGTGATGAGCCCCTCATCTGCCGGACATCGCATCATCGGGGGCTCTAGTGGCCCACCACGAGTGCCAATACGACTAAGAACCCGACCAGCAAGATGGCTGGTCGAACGACATCAACCGCGTTGGGTTGGGGCATGGCTGGTGGCGTCTTTAGTTCCAGCCGGGTTACCAACGCCGCATGAGAATTTCGATCATTGGCTTCACTCGTGCACCGGCAGCATGCCGCGTGGTTCACGAGTTAGTCGGCGTGGATCGCCTCACTTCGACCCATGAAAAGGTAGTTTGGTGCGGTAGAAATCGGCCAATGCCGTTCGGCTAGAATTGGTGGCCTGTGACGTCGTATGATGTGGGCCAATCCAACACATATGGCTTTCGATTCCTCGCCCCGCTCCAGTCATCAAGGCGCCGCACAGCGGTCGTGCTGTTCCTTCGAAGCAGTGGCTGCAGGAGGTTCAATACCGGACCTCGCCCGGTCAGGTGCTCATACGAGGCCGGCTTTGCGAAGGCCATCCACGATCAGCTCGAAATCTTTGGGATCCTTGTAGGGCAACACTTTGCGGCGATGTTCCAGAGAATATTGGGGGTTGACGCGAAACACTTCCTGCCACTCGCGACGGGCTTCTTCGAACCGACCCAGATGGCCGTAGCTCGCCGCCAGGAGCACGCGTGAGACCACTCGACGATCGATATCCTTACGCGCATTGGGCGCTGGGCATCGTCGAATTGTATTCGCGACGCCATGAGGCGGCCATCTGCTCGGCCAAACGCTTGATCGCTCTTGCGCCAAATCTTGCCGAGGGGCACGAAAATCTTGGTTACGCACTGCATTATTCCGGCAAGGCTGAGAACGCACTCCGGTGTTTCGACAGGGCAATGGCCTTGAACCCGTATTATCCGGATGTGTACCTTCACTTCCAGGCGCAAGCGATGTTCCAGTTGTGCAGGTACGAAGAGGCAATTGGGATCCTGAGGCGGCGACTTGTTCGTAACCCTTCCACCGACGAAAGATATCGGTCAGGTTGCGATCGAAGCGCTCCGCCCACAGATGTCCGCCTGTGGTCGCGTCAATAAGCTGCGCGGTGATACGTACCCTGTTGCCGGATTTGCGGACGCTGCCCTCCAGCACGTAATGCACGCCGAGGTTCCGGCCCACCTCCTGAACGTTCACGTTCCTGCCCTTGAAAGTGAAGGACGAATTGCGAGCGATCACAAACAGCTGCGACAGCTTTGAGAGAGCTGTGATGATGTCTTCGGAGATTCCGTCGGCGAAATATTCCTGCTCGGTATCACCGCTCATGTTGGCGAAGGGCAGCACGGCGATCGATAACTGAGGCGGTGCCGCTGTCGAAAGCAGAGCTTCCGACAGTTCGGAGATCACAGGCGCCTTTGCGTGAGCCGCGGTGCCGACTCGGAGTGAATAAACCCGGATCGGCTCGGCAATATTCTTGAGCTGGGTGTCGCCGAGATCACTGACCGAAACGTCTAGTCTCGTCTTGACTTGCCGATAGGCGTCTTCGGACAGGCAGATGGTGCCCGGGGCAGCGACGCCCTCCAGACGCGAGGCGATGTTGACGCCGTCGCCCATCAGGTCGCCGTCGCTTTCTTCGACCACGTCGCCCAAATGTATCCCAATCCGAAACTCGATGCGGCGGTCCTCGGGCACGCCGGCGTTGCGCTCGACCATGCCATTCTGCACTTCTATGGCGCAGCGCACGGCATCTACCACACTGCGGAATTCGACCAACGCACCATCGCCTGTGCGCTTGACCATTCGACCGTTGTAAACGGCGATGGTCGGGTCAATCAGGTCGCTACGAAGTGCCCGCAACCGGGCCAAGGTACGATCTTCATCGGCGCTCGCCAGCCGGCTGTACCCGACCACATCAGCGGCAAGGATCGCGGCTAGCTTGCGGCTCTCGCTCACGGGACAATCTCCTCGTATCCACAATAACACGAAGAGGCAGGGAAACATGAAAGTTCGCTGTCCCCATCAGAGCGGTATCCTGCACTCGCTAGAATTCTACACCCTACGCCGAAGTAAGGCTTCATCCGGCGCGGCTGCCTGGCAAGGGACGGCCATCAACGCCCTTAATGCCTCTTGAAATAATGCACCTCGCGTTCGTGCTTCTCCGCAGCCTCGCGGGTGTCAAACGTCCCGAGATTGCGGCGCTTGCCGGTCTTTTCGTCCTTCTTGCGCGAATAGAGGCGGTATTTTCCGTCTTTGAGTTTTCTGATCATCTGTCACTCCCCGAGCCGCTGCTTCCCCTTGAGGTTGCGCGCGGCTTGTTCGATCGCCGCTCGGTCATTGCCCAGCCTGTCGATCAGTTGCTGCGCCTGTTCGCCCGATATGCCGGTGCGCACCGCCAGGGCCTCCACCGTCAAGACGTCGGAGCTCGCGACCTCGCGGGTTTCCGGCAGGGCATCGCCTGCCGTCAGCGGCAAGGCTGCTTCCCTGTCGATCTCGGCCTCGGCCCGGTGCCAGTGCCGCTCGGGATCGCCATGGATCCCGCCTTCGCGTTCCCAGATCTGGTACGCGCGCTCACGAATCTTGTCTTCCCGGTCGTCGCCCATGTTGATTCCTCCTTTTTGTTTCGGATGAACGCCGCGCCAACCCGAACGATCCAAGAAATCTGCGTGATGGTTGGATGGGTCGCACAGGCGCCATGCACTGCGGCCGCCAGCCCGTCCCGCCCTCGCCTAATGGCACTGCCGGCGTGGGCCGCCGGAATAGGGCTGGTAGGTGTTGTCTTCCGGCCGGTAAGAGCGGTAGCGCCTGAAGCAATATTCGACGTGGTCGGGCGGAAGCCAGGCGCCGGTTTCATCCGCCGGAATGTCGCCATCCATCGACCACGTGTCGGTCGCCTCGACATAGCTGGCGCCATCGTCGGCAGGCTGCGTGGCGCGGTCGGCCGCACCGGCATCGAGATAGGGCGAGATGCAGGGACGCTGCTCGCCGCTATAGGATGTGTAGTGGTCGTCGCTTGGCCTGTAGGAGCGGTAGCGGCTTGCGCACCATTCCACATGGGCGGCGGGCATCGCCTGCTGCTCGTCGGTTGCCGGCGTTGTCGGCTTGATGGAGGCGGTAGCGGTGGTGTCGGGCGACGAAGCTGCGGCATCGGCAGGTTTCGCGGCGCGATCAACTGGGGCCTCATCAAATGGGGCCTGATCAAATGGGGCCTGATCAGCCGGGGCCTCTGCAACCTCTGGAACCGCTGGGACCTCTGCGATCTCTGGGACAGCGCGGGCGGGAAGGCGCTCAAGCTGCTGCGAAGCGGGGTTGACCTTCCGCGGCTCCCTCGGCCACAGTTCGGCAACGCTGGACGTCGGAGCGACCGGCCGCACCGGCTCGGCGGAGAGAATCCAGAGGGCGAAAGCCAACCCGCTGGCGAAAACCGTCAGCGTAAGCACGAAGCCGCCAAGTACCGCCGATAAAGCTTTCACCTTGCGCTCCTTTTGCCCCGTCATATGTTAAAATGCGAGGCATTGGATCCGGTTCCAACCAGCGCGGCAGCATGAACTTCCGTGCGCAAAGGAAGCTCCTCTCCGTCTCGGCTTCGCCGAGCCACTTCTCTCCCCGCTTCGCGGGGCGAGCAACCAAGCTTTCAAGGATCGCGGACAAGCTCGGTATAGGTGCTCAGCGCACCGTCCTGCCCGCGAATGCGCCAGGTGTCGCCGTCCTGCGCCTCGACATGGCACGGGCCGAGCGGCACTTTGCCGCCGCCATCCGGCAGGTCCAGCACGTAGACGGGGTTGCAGATGCCCGACAGGCGCGCCCGCAAGGCGCTGACCAGCGCCCGTCCCTCGGCAATTGTTGTGCGCCGATGCGCCATGCCGCGCGCGAGGTCGCCGTGGTGCAGGTAATAGGGTTTTATGCCGAGGCGGTACATCAGCTCCCGGCACAGCTCCTCCAGCGCCTCGACCGTGTCGTTGACGCCTTTCAGCAGGACGCTCTGGTTGAGCAGCACGAAGCCGCCCTGCCGCAAAGCGCGGCAGGCTTCTTCGGTGGCCGGCGTGATCTCCCGCGCGTGGTTGAAATGGGTGACGACTGTGACCATCAGCCGGCCCTGCAGGGAGCGAACCAGCCCTGATGTGACGCGCGACGGCAGAGCGACGGGCACGCGGGTGTGGATGCGCAAGAGCCGCACATGCGCAACCGCCTCGATGCGGGCGCGGATTTCCGCCAGCGCCTTGTCCGGCAGCGACAGCGGGTCGCCGCCGGTCAGGATCACCTCGCGGATTTCGGGGTGGGCCTCGATATAGGCGAAGGCCGGCTCCAGCGCCTCGCGCGAAAAACCCCGGCCGATCGAGGTCAGCGACTCCTTGCGAAAGCAGAACCGGCAATAGACCGCGCACTGGTAGGTCGCAAACAGCAGAACCCGGTCGGCATGGCGATGCGTCAATCGCGGCACCGGGCCGAAGGCATGGTCGGCGATCGGATCGTCGAGCTCGCCTTCCTGCTCAGCTAGTTCTTCGGGCGACGGGATGACCTGCGCCCGGATCGGGTCGGCGGGGTCGCTCCAGTCGATCAGGTCGAGATAGGCTTTTGGGATGCGAACCTTATGGCGCGTGGCCGCGGCTTGAGCCGCCGCGCGCTCGGCTGGCGACAGCGGCAGCGAATCGAGATCGCGCACCTGCCGCACGCCGGCGCGAACATCGTCCTGCCAGCCGGCGTCGTCGTCGGCAGACACGCCGGCGTCGGGGGTGTCGAGGTGTGAGGTCATCGCAGGCTCCTTGAATTTCGGGCTGGATACAGCATTGGAGCCGGGGTGCGAACCCTTGCCGGATGCACTCGGCGCCGAAGTTGCCAATCTCCCCCCTCGTGAGGGAGATTGGCAGCTTCGGCGCGACCCTGCTGCACGTTCATGGGGCGGATAGGCCGCAATGATTGCTAGATTGGCGGCTTCGGCGCTGGGATCTTGCTGCACCCTACCCTTCAACGCCCGCCTGACTTCCCGGCACGCCCATCCGGCTTCATGATGATCTCGCGATGCGGATAGGGGATGTCGATGCCGTTTTCCCTAAAAGTGTCCCACAGCGCCAGCAGCACCCTGCCGCGCACATTGGTCAGGCCTTGCTGAGGGTCGTGGATCCAGAAGCGCAGGACGAAATTGAGCGAGGATTCGCCGAAGTCGGTGAGCCAGCAGACCGGCCGCCGGTCCGCTTCGACCCGGCCGACGCTCATGGCGGCCTTGATCGCAAGTTCACTGACCTTATGCGGGTCGGCGTCGTAAGAGACGCCGAAATTCACGTCGAGCCGCACGAGGTTGTCGCTGAACGACCAGTTGATGACCCTTTGGGTGATGAAATCCTCGTTCGGGATCAGGTATTCGCGGCCGTCGCGCGTCACCACCGAGACAAATCGCGCCCGCAATTCGCGCACCCAGCCGAAAGTGCCTTCGAGCGAAATGGTGTCGCCCGGCTTGATCGACTTGTCGAGCAGGATGATGATGCCGGAGACGAAATTCGAAACCACCTTCTGCAGACCGAAAGCCAGGCCGACGCCGACGGCGCCGGAGAATATCGTCAGGGCCGTCAGGTCGAGGCCGACGGAAGACAGGGCGATGGCACCCGCCACCAGCACAAGGCCGACCTTTGCGACCTTGCCGACGAGGACGCGGATCGAGGGCGTCAGTTCTTCGGAGATGCGGACGCGCTCGTCGATATACTTGCCGACGACAACAGCAAGCCAAACCGTGGCGATCAGCAGCAGCGCCGCTTTCAGCACCATGAGCGCCGAAAGGCGCACCGCGCCCAAAGGTATTGCGAGGCCGTCCAGGAAAGTCGCGGCGTCGTCATCGATGCCCAGGATGACAAGGGCCGCATAGATCCAGGTCAGCCAGGCGAGTGCCCGCGCGACAAAGCGGTTGCGGACGATGCGCGACAGCACCGACGCAAACAGCCACGCAAGCGATAGCGAGAGCGCGATATAGATGAAGTGGCTCCGGCTTGGCCAGGTGACGGCGCGCAAGAGAATGAGCGCGGCAAGCAGGAAGACCGTGAACAGGATCCAGTCGGTGCGCCGCAAAAGGGCAACGACGACCCTCAACAGTCCGGGATGCCCCTTGATCTGGCGCGCCCGGTTCTCCACGAGCGGTTCGATGCGCTGCGCCGCGAGCTTCGCGACCAGGAAGAGCGTGACGATGATGGCAGCCTGATAGAAAAACCACGGCGTGACGGCGTAGTCGAACCACCGGCTGGCCCAGGCCAGAGATTCATCGATGGCGTTGCGAACATCCATTCCCACACGACCGTTTTGGACTGGCGACCAGCACAATGTCGCCGGCCTGGTGAAGGGTCAAGCCGGCGCTCTGCGCTTCAGCCCGCGCCCCCGGGCGCCTCTTGGCCGATGCGCTCAACTTGTCGGGTATAGCCACCGCCATAGGAGTGACGCGCGCGGCCAGGAAGCGGCCGCCAGAAACATCAACTGATTGGAAACAACAGCTGGAAAATCGCCGACGCGCAACATTGGATCACTGTTACATTAGCTTGCACTTAAATTAGATTAAGCGTATGTATGCAGGTGGCCGGTGATCTACCCCCCCAACCGGTTAGGCTCGGCGCCAGTCCCGCCCCCCTCAGGCCAACGACGCCGGGCCGCTTGGGCGTTGCCCTCGCGGCAGCTCAGCTCCGCAACCCAGGCGCCTCCTGCCCTGTTCTCTCGACATACTCCGTATAGCCCCCGCCATAGGTATGAATCCCCTCGGGCGTCAGTTCCAGAACCCGGTTCGACAGCGCTGCCAGAAAATGCCGATCGTGCGAGACGAACAGCATGGTGCCTTCATACTGCGAAAGTGCCGTGATCAGCATCTCCTTGGTGGCGATGTCGAGGTGGTTGGTCGGCTCGTCCAGCACCAGCAGGTTTGGCGGGTCGAACAGCATCAGCGCCATCACCAGCCGCGCCTTCTCGCCGCCCGACAGCACCCGGCATTTCTTGTCGATCTCGTCGCCGGAAAAGCCGAAGCAGCCGGCAAGCGCCCTGAGCGGCGCCTGGCCTGCCTGCGGAAAGGCGCCCTCCAGCGTCTGGAACACGCTGCGTTCGCCCTCCAGCACTTCCATGGCGTGCTGGGCGAAATAGCCCATCTTGACGCTGGGCCCGCGCGCCACCGTGCCATTGTCCGGCTCGGAAGCGCCGGCGACCAGCTTCAGCAGCGTCGACTTGCCGGCGCCGTTGATGCCCATCACGCACCAGCGCTCGCGGCGGCGCACCTGGAAATCCAGCCCCTGATAGATCGGGCGGCTGCCATAGCCCTTGTGGACGTTCCTCAGCGTCACCACGTCCTCGCCGCAGCGCGGCGCCGGCTGGAAATCGAACGACACCTTTTGGCGGCGCTTGGGCGGCTCGACGCGGTCGATCTTCTCCAGCTTCTTCACCCGGCTCTGCACCTGGGCGGCATGCGACGCCCGCGTCTTGAAGCGCTCGATGAAGGCGATCTCCTTGGCCAGCATCGCCTGCTGGCGCTCGAACTGCGCCTGCTGCTGCCGGTCGGCGATAGCACGCTGCTGCTGGTAGAATTCATAGTTGCCGGAGTAAGCGGTCAGCGAGCCGCCATCGATCTCCACCACCTTGTTGACGATGCGGTTCATGAACTCGCGGTCGTGCGAGGTCATCAGCAGCGCGCCGTCATAGTTGTTCAGGAACTGCTCCAGCCAGATCAGGCTTTCCAGGTCGAGATGGTTGCTCGGCTCGTCAAGCAGCATGGCGTCGGGCCGCATCAGCAGGATCCTGGCCAGCGCCACGCGCATCTTCCAGCCGCCGGAAAGTTTTCCGACGTCGCCGTCCATCATCTCCTGGCTGAAGCCGAGGCCGTCCAGAACCTCGCGGGCGCGGCCATCCAGCGCATAGCCGTCGAGCTCCTCGAAACGCGCCTGCAGGTCGCCGTAGCGGGCGATGATCGCGTCCATCTCGTCGGCGCGATCGGGATCGCCCATGGCCGCTTCGAGCACGCCCATCTCGGCCGCCACTTCGCTCACCGGCCCGGCGCCGTCCATCACTTCCGCAACCGCGCTGCGGCCCGCCATGTCGCCGACATCCTGGCTGAAATAGCCGATGGTGACGCCGCGATCGACCGAGACCTGGCCCTCGTCGGGCTGCTCCTCGCCGTTGATCATGCGAAACAGCGTCGTCTTGCCGGCGCCGTTGGGACCGACCAGGCCGACCTTCTCGCCCTTCTGCAGGGCGGCGGAGGCCTCGATGAAGACGATCTGCCGGCCGTTCTGCTTGCTGATGCTTTCCAGTCGAATCATGCTTTTCACGCGCGCCCAAGGGAGTTTCCCCGCGCCAATACGCGATAGGCGGCGCCTGCGGAAGTCCGCAAAGCATGAAGTTGCGTGCCAAATTGTCCGAACCGGGCCGAGATATATTGGTTGGCTAATCCAGCGGAATGTCCACGCACATTCCGGAGCCATCCGGTCTCGAACCGACAATTCTTCGGTTCGGGTCATGCGCTAGGGTACCAGCTCCATGATCGAGCCAGGTAGTGCGCTCGGAATGGTCATCTTCTGCGGCTTCCGCGTCGAGCCTATTGGCCGCCCAGAGGAGGTAGACAAAGTACCCAAGTTGCAAAACGATCAAGGCAATGACCGTTCCGCTGGTCGCCTTCCAGATTGAATCCGTTGCCCAATAAGTCGAGATCGCCACGATGAACGACATGGTGAGCATGCCCACCAGGAACCGCAGAACATTCATGAACTTTCAAAGCCGTCCGGGAACATACAACAGCCGAGACGCCTTCCCCCAAAACACCCGTTACCCAATACCCGGAACCAGGATCCCATTATTTTAGATGCGGCGCAAGTGCCATGTCGAGCAGCGGCTGCCATGGTGCAACTTATGGTTTACGGGTTACCTGGCTCCGTTCCGGAAGATCCGCTGGACGCTCAGATTCGAAGTTCGAACTGAATTAGCGGAACCTCGGATAGTGCCGGCAGTTTAGAAAGATGACCTCAAACAGCAAAGGAGGATGAGATGAAGACGTTTACCGCTATTTTGCTCGCCACCTCAATGATCGGGCTGACGGCCGGCACGGCAAGCGCCACCTGCCATGACACGACCGCATCGATCGAAACTCAATCAGGCATCGCAAAAGACGGAACGCGTGCACCACTCGAATCTGATGCGAATGCCGGCAGCAGGGTCGAGGGCGGCCCGGCCAACAAGGACGGCAACACCATGCCGCTTGCCAACCAGGAGGGCGGTGGGGATAAAAACCTTGCCACCTCGCAGCAGGATGTCGAGGCGCAGCAGGAGGGCGAGAAGACAGCGGCGGCCAAGGCCGACCCCTGCAAGCCGGATTGATGCGGATTGAAAAGCCGACCGCAGACGGCGCGCCGTAGCACAAGGCGAAGCGCGATGGTTACCCGATCCCGCCGGTCACCATGTAGGCGCCGGCGGCGCGTCCGTCTTCAAGACGCACGATAGCGGTGACGATCGAGCCGTAGGAGCCGCGCCAGACGCTGTGGATCCTCTCGTGCTCTTTGGCCGGCACGACCGCATACCCGGTGCAGCGCGCGCCTGTCCGCTGCATGGTGACAGGCTCGCCGTTGACATGCACCTTCACACGAGTGTCGGTCCCGGCCTCGCCATCGATGTCGAGCGTGATGGTTAACTCGTGCTGATCACCGGCATGGCGCGTCTCGGCGGCAAGCGCGACGGTCAGCGGCGACGCCTCGCCGGGCATGACAGCGTGGTGTCGGGCGAAGAAAACATCGTCGGGAAGTTCCAGCGTGCGCGGCGGGCGGCTGCGGCGCCGGCCAAAACGCTCGAAGTCGCCGGCCAGCCGCAGCAGCCGGGTGTCGTCATAGGCCTTGGCGGCGAAGGTTAGACCGACCGGCATGCCGATATCGGCCATAGTGCCCATCGGCACGCTGACAGTCGGAATACCGAGATGGCGCCACACCAGATTGCCATTGGCGACCCAGGTGCCGTTGCGCCAGGCCAGCGCTGCGGACGCCTCGTTGACATCCGCATCGGCCGGACCGACATCGGCGACGGCGGGAAACACCACTGCGTCGAGCCGTTGCGCGTCGAGCCAATCCTCGAAATCGATGCGCCGCGTCGCCTCCAGCCCTTTCAGGCCGGCCTCCAGCTCGGGAATGGCCAAGAATGGGGTAACGCCGCGCTTGGCCCGCTCGACATAGTCCGCCACCTCAAAACTGTCCTCATAACGGTCCGGCAGCGCGCCCGGCGGCTGCGGAAAGATCTTTGCGCCGTCGACCGACGCGAGATCGGGGATGGCAGGGTCGGCATTGGCGCGCAGGAAATCGTCCCAGGCGAAGACGCACAGGTCCCAGATCTCGCGCTCGGCGAATGCTTCCGGCACCAGCCCGCGATCGACCATGTTTTTTGTTCCCGGCCGGTCGCGCTCGTAGTTGGAGACGACAGGGAAATCGACCTCGGCCACATCAGCGCCGAGCCGCCGCAGATCGGCCGCCGCCTGCTGCCACAGGTCCAGCACCGACGCGCGGGTCTGGATCGCAACGTCCGTATCGCGGCCGATATACATGCGGGGCACGCCGAGCCGCACGCCTTGCAGCGCGCCCTCCAGCCTGAGGCCGGTGTAACGCGGCGGCCGTACGGCCGAGCTCTTCGGCAGCGCCACCCAGGGCTGCGCGCGCCAGAAATCGCCTGTGGTGTCCGGGTCGTCGGCGACGATCACGTCGAGCAGCTCCAGCATATCGGGCACGCTGCGCGTATGCGGCACCACAACGTCCATTGTCGGCACCAGCGGCCAGTTGCCGCGCACCGAAATGACGCCGCGCGACGGTGTGTAGGCGACCAGCGCGTTGTTCGAAGCCGGCGCACGGCCCGACGACCATGTCTCCTCGCCGAGCCCGAATGCGGCGAAGCTGGCGGCGGTCGCGGTGCCGGAACCATTCGACGAGCCCGACGCGAAGGCGGCGGTCAGGTAATCGGCATTGTAGGGGCTTTCCGCCCGGCCGTAGACGCCGCGCTGCATGCCGCCATTGGCCATCGGCGGCATGTTGGTCAGCCCGATCAGCACCGCGCCGCCGGCCCGCAGCCGGCCGATGGTGAAGGCGTCCTCGTTGGCGGTGAGATGCTCGAAGGCCGGCGAACCGGCAGCGACCGTCAGGCCTTTCACCTTGTAGCTGTCCTTGGCGGTGTAGGGGATGCCGTCCAGCGGCCCGAGCGCAGCACCTTTCCTGCGGCGCCAGTCGGACGCGGCGGCCTCCTCGAACATTTTGGGATTGAGCACGGGAAGGGCGTTGAGGGCGATGCCATGGCGATCGTAATAGGCGATGCGCCTGAGATACGCGCCGACCAGCTCGACGCTGGTGACGGTGCCGGCCTCCAGCGCTCGCCGTAGCTGTTCGATCGACGCCTCGACGATGTGGAGATTGGTCACTTTGGGAAGCCAAATATGATCTTCATCTACAATGTCTTGGTGTCCAACAGACCATCTTCCTTCATCACGTCCAGGTAAATCTGGACAGCGGGATGGCCATGGGAAGAAGCCTTGAGCAGCCATTTGGCGGCTTCTTTGTAGTCCGGCTGTCCATTGATGCCGCGATAGTACAGCATCCCAAGACTGGCTTCGGCATCGGCATTTCCCGTTTTCGCGGCAGCCAGCCACCAGAACTCAGCAGATTTGTGGTCTCTGGCGATGCCTTCACCATTGGCATAGGCATATGCCACATGGAGCTGGGCCTGGGTATCTCCCTGCTTTGCGGCCTTGAGCCACCACGAAACCGCGTCCGCCTTGCTTTTGCTGACACCAGCGCCTTTCGAATAGGCGCCCCCCAGGTTCAGTTGCGAACTGACGTCTCCCTGATTGGCCGCCTTGAGCCACCAAGACGCCGCGTCCGCATCGCTTTGGGTAACACCGTTGCCGATTGAATATGCATAGCCAAGCGCGGCTTGTGCCTGGGCGTTGGCCTGTTCGGACGCTTTGCGCCACCAGACCGCAGCCAGACCATGATCATGTTGTACCCCCCAACCCTGTGAATAGGCTTGGCCAACAGCGAATTGAGCGTTGGGGTATCCCTGATCGGCCGCCTTCCTGAACCAGGCAAATGCCTGTGCGTCATCCTTGCCCACGCCTTTTCCCAACGCATATGCAGTTCCAACGGCATATTGTGCATCGGCGAGGCCAGTGGCCGCGGCTTTCATCCACCATTCGAACGCCCTGCGGTCATCCTTCGCCACCGCCCGGCCTTCCGAATAGTGAAATCCAAGGATGTATTGACCATTTGCGTGCCCATTGTCCGCAGCCTTCCGCGCCCACATAAAGGCCAACTGATCGTCCTTTCCGACACCTCTGCCATAATAGTAAGCTTGGCTGAGGCCGGCCGCACCGTTTAGGTTTCCTGCCTCGGCGGTCTTGCGCCAAAAGCTCACTGCCCGCGCGTCATTCTGAGCAACGCCTTGGCCTAACCAATACATCAAACCAATACTGTTCTGCGCATCGGGGTTTCCGGCGTCGGCCACTATCTTCCACTGGCGGAATGCCTCGGCGTAGTCCTTGGCGAGGAATGCCGCTTGCGCCTTCTGGATGGCCGACCACTGAACGTAATAATTGCGAGCTGGCCAAAACAGCACGACAGCAGCCAACACAAGCAAGACTATGGGAAAGATTCTTCTGCGATGTGGCACGGGCAAAATGGACACAGTTCTGTTCGCCTCAAGCGGCCAGTCTTCACTGCTCACGTTCGCCAATCCATTTGTCGATAGCGGTAATCATTAGCGCACGCCGCCTCTTCCCGAAATATCCGCACCTTGAGAATCTAATCAATCTGGCGCGCCCGGAAAAAGCGCCACCGCATCGCCGCCGCCCGCCGGCCAGTCCCGGATGGTGCGGTCATAGCCGCCGGTCAGCACCCTGCCGTCGGCGGCGAATGCCACTACGTAGACCGGTCCAGACCGGCTGTCGAACAGGGCGGGCTCGTTGCCGGTTTCCACGTCCCACAGCCGTGCCGTGCCGTCGAGCGAGCCGGACAGCAGCCGCTTGTCGTCGGCCGACAGCGCCAGCGCATAGACCGTGCCCGAATGGCCCTCGAGGCGGCGGACTTCGCGGCCGGTGTCGAGATCCCAGAGCTTGATCATATAATCGCCGCTGCCGGTGATCAGATGGCGCCCGTCGGCCATGAACAGGACGCCATAGGGGCCGCGCTCATGCCCGTGCCAGCTGCGCAGTTGCTTGCCGGTGCCGATGTCCCATAGCTTCAGCGTGCCCTCGATGCTGCCGCTGATCGCGCGTGTACCGTCGGGCGAGACGGCGACCCCGCTGATCGACCAGTCGTGCCCCGGCATCACATGCAGCACCGAGCCCTTCTCGATATCCCAGACGATGACCCTGCCGGTGTCGTGCCCGCTGACGGCACGTTTGCCGTCGGGGCTGATCGCCAGCTTGTTAACGCCGCCGTTCTGGCCTGACGAGAAGACGTGCAGCACCGCGCCATCGGAGATCTGGCGCAGCACGATCTCGCCGTCGTCGCCCGCCGTCAGCGCCCGCGCCCCATCGGGCAGGAAAAGCGCTGTCCGCGCCATGTCCTTGTGGACGCCGAGGGTGTGGATCAGGCGCTTGCCGTCGATATCCCAGAGCTTGATCGTGCGGTCGGTGCTGGCGCTCATGATCGAGTGGCCGTCGGGCGCCACCGCCAGCCAGACCACGGGCTCGCGGTGGCCGTCGGGCTGGGTCGGCTGCGGCGGCGGAGCCTGCGGCAGCGGCGCGACGGTCTGCGGTGGCGCAGCCGGGACTGGAGCAGGCTCTGGCGGTGAGACAGGTGGGGCCAGCGCGACCTCGGATGTCGAGGCAGGAGCCGGCTGTATGGCTTCCGGTTCCGGGGCCGGTACGCTGGTGACGTCTTGGCCTTCCGGCGCGCTCGGCACGGCTTGCTCGGCGATCAGGCTTTTGCCGGCGCCCTGTGGCTGCCGCGACCAGGGGCCCAGTTGGTCGGCCACCAGAGCGAGCACGGCGAGGAACGGAACGACGGCGAAGAGCCGCCGCAGGCGTGGTCGTCCGCCGGGTTGCGTTTCGGCGCCCCTGCCGAACAGAGGCGTCTTCGGATCGTGCGTCGATCGGCCCGGCAACAGGCCGGCCCAGAACAACAGGGCTGCAAGAGCTGAGACAACACCCGCCGCGCCGAAAAAAGCCAGGCGCGCGAACGCGAAAGCCTCGTCGGCGCCCTCGCCGCCCAGCGCGAAATACACACGTGTGAAGCAGAGCATGCCGATCGCCAGCAGCAGCATTGCCAGCAGCCTGTCGACAAACCTGTTCATCGGGCTTCCCCCTCGCGCCGCTGTTCGCTTTGCCCGCAATGATGCCGGTCGGCGCCGGGCTTGTCGATGCCCGGTTCAATTCCGAAGAGCGAAACAGTGAGCGCAAAACGCTCGCCTGCGCCAAAGCGCACGATATGGCCTGGCGACACTCTCGGTCGCCGCAATGTTGCCCGGTCGCGCGCTAGAATCGTAGGCAGGCAACTCAGCACCGAGGCCAAATGATGGATGATTGGAAATTGCCCTGGGACGGCGGCTGCCTGTGCGGCGGGATACGCTTTCGCATAAGTGCGCCGCCCTTGCTGACCATGGCCTGTCATTGCACCGGCTGCCAGAAGCTGAGCGCGAGTGCTTATTCCCTGACCATGGCGGTGCCAAGCAGCGGCTTCACCGTTACGCAAGGCGAGGCCGTGGTCGGCGGCCTGCATGGCCCGCACCGGCAACTCTATTGCCCGCACTGCAAGAACTGGATGTTCACGCATCCGCACGGCCTGGACTTCTTCGTCAACGTTCGCGCGACCATGCTGGACGAGCACCATTGGTACGTGCCCTTCGTCGAGGTTTTCACGTCGGAAAGGCTGCCCTGGGCAACGACCGCCGCCAGCCACAGCTTCGCCACTCAACCCGACCTTGAGGGGTATGCGCCATTGATCGAGGCCTTCGCCCGCGAAGGCGCGCGACCGATGTGAGGGAGTAAGGTTGGCGAAAACGTCGATGACAGCCAATCTCCCCCCTTGTGGGGGAGATCGGCCGCCATCTTTGATTTCGCCAATCGCCGACCTCGAAAAGAGGCGCTGTCGGCGGAACTCCCCCTTCGTGGCCCTTCGTGGGGGAGATTAGCTCTCCTCACCGCAATTCCACCCACACCGGCGCGTGGTCGCTGGCGCCGGGCTCGCCGCGGACGTCGCGGTCGATGCCTGCCCCGGCCAGCCGGCGCGCCAGTTTCCTGGACAGCAATATATGGTCGAGCCGCAGGCCGGCGTCGCGCTGCCAGCGGTTGCGGCGATAATCCCAGAATGTGTAAAGCGTCTCCTTCGGATGTTTCTTGCGCAGCGCATCTAGCCAGCCCTGGTCGAGCAGCGCTGCGAAGGCGGCGCGGCTTTCCGGCTGCACCAGCGCATTGTCGTCATAGGAGCGGGTCGGATAGATGTCGCGCGGCTCGGGCACGATGTTGTAGTCGCCGGCCAGCACCACCGGCAGGCCGGTGCCGAACAGTTCTTCCGCATGCGCGTTCAGACGTTCGTGCCACGCCAGCTTGTAGGTGAATTTCGGGCCAGGCTGCGGGTTGCCGTTCGGCGCATAGAGGCAGGCGATGACGATGCCGCTGACCGCCGCCTCGATGTAGCGGGCCTGGTTGTCGCTGCCGTCGCCGGGCAGCGCCTCGCGGGTCAGCACCGGCTCCGAGCCGCGCGAAAGAATGGCGACGCCGTTCCAGGTCGGCTGCCCCACCCAAACCGCGCCATAGCCGGCCGCGGCGAGTGCTGTGCGCGGAAACTGCGTCTGCCTTGCCTTCAGTTCCTGCAGGCAGACGATGTCGGGCTTGGCGACAGTCAACCAGGCGAGCAGGTTCTGCAGCCGGCCGTTGATGTTGTTGACGTTGAAGGTGGCGATCTTCATCGGCCTGCTTCAGCGCACGATGCGCTCGGTCCACGCCTTTACCGCATCAGCGAGTGTCTTCAGATGATCGGCAGTGGAGAAGCCGGAGATGCTCTTGCGCGGCTTCAAATCGTGGTCGCCATCCTCCAGCCACCGCATTTCGATGGTGTCGGAAAGATCGTAGGTCGCGACCTCGTCCTTGGTGCCGAATTCGTCGCGTGTGCCCTGGAAGATCAATGTTGGCGTCTTTAGCGCGGCGAGATGTTTGGTGCGCAATTGGGTGGGCTTGGCCGGCGGATGGAAGGGGTAGCCGAGACAAAGCAGCCCCGAAATCTCGCCCTTCGAAAACATCTCGTCGGCGATCATCGAGGCGACGCGGCCGCCCATCGACTTGCCGCCGATGATGAGCGGCCCCTTCACGCCCTTCGCCCTGAGGTCGGCGATCGCCTTGACGTATTCCGGGTTCACCGTCTCGGCGCGCGGCGGCGGCTTGCGGTGGCCGTAGCGGCGGGCCGCCATGTAGTGGAACTCGAAGCGCGCGACGCGAAACCCGGCTTCGGCCAGCGCTTTTGCCGTGGCGGTCATCGAGGCAGAATCCATCGGCGCGCCGGCGCCATGGGCGAGAAGGATGGTGATGGGTGCGGTTTCGGGGCCGTCGAGAAGGAAGGTGGTCATGGGAACTCCAACGTTGACGACCCTTCTCCCCTTGTGGGAGGAGGTGGCCGAGCGAAGCTCGGTCGGATGAGGGGTGTTGGACGGAACGCCAACGCCTCATTTCTTCCAGCACCCCTCATCCGTCTCGGCGCTAACGCGCCGATCCACCTTCTCCCACAAGGGGAGAAGGGAGCGCCATCGCCTCAGCCCGACATCCGCGCCAGCTGCAAATCGATGAACTGAATACCCTTGGCCGCCATGCGCGCCCATTCGGAGTTTTCGTCGAGCTCGAGATAGCGCGCCCAGTTTCGCCGCGCCTCGGCGAGGTTGCCGGCGTCGAACTCCAGCCTCGCCAGGTTGAACACCGCATCGGCATAATTGGCATCGAGCGCGATCGCCTTTTGCAGATGCCGTCGCGCCGAGGCGTCGCGGCCCTCATCGCTCATCAGCCCGGCCAGATTGAACCAGGCCTCGACAAAGCCCGGGTCACACTTGATGGCGCGGGCATAGTTGTGCGCCGCCTCGGCCGCGCGTCCAGCGGCGCGCAGGCAGTTGGCGCGGTTGAAGGCGGCGATGGCGTCGCTCGGGTCGATGGCCAGGCAGCGCTGGTAGAGTACCGCCGCCTGCTCGTGGTCTTCAGCCTCTTCCGCGGCTTCGGCATCAGCGAACAGTTCTTCCAGCGTGTCGTCATCGGGCGATCCCAAATCGAACAGCAACTGGCCGTCGAGTTCGCTCTGTCCGCCTTCGAGGTAGATCGCATTGGCACGACCATGCTGCGAGCCGACATTCAGCGACTTGGCGGTGAGCGAGGCGACCGGACCGGAGCGGTGCACCGAGCGCGCGATCGCCCCCCACGAGGCGCCGCCGGCGATCAGCCCGGCATATTTGCGGGCCAGGATCAAATCGCGAAACGAATAGGGTTCGCAATCATGCTCAAAGGCATCGAAAAGCGACAACAGGTCGAGGTCGGATGCGGCCAATCGCGATTGATCGAGAAGCGACTGCCGCGACAGGGCCGAGGCCTCCGGCGCCTTGATCAGCCCGAGCAGGCGCAAAAAACCGTTTTCGCTGATCAGCTTGCGCCCGGCCGCACGCTCGGCGGCGACGCGGCGCCCGATCTCGGCATCCCCGGCCTTGGCCAGAAGTGTGCGGCCGAACACGACATGGCTGGTGCGCCTGTTAACGCCGCGCCGCAACTGGCCCTGCTGGCGCTCGACTTCACGCGCCGCCAGCCTCAGCGGGAACGCCGCCAGCGCGCCGATGGCGCCGAAGACGCTGCCGGAAATTATACCAATGGGCGCTGTCACCCTTTGCTCTTGCCGACGGCCTTGAACAGATTGGCCTTGAGCGGATTTTCCTTGACCGCGCCGGCCCCGCCCTTGGCGGATTTCGTTGCCGGTTTCGCCGCTTCATCGGCCTTGCTCTTGCTCTTGGCCGGCGGTTTGGCCGATTGCGACAGGCTGGCCTTCAGCGCATCCATCAGATTGATCACGTTGCCTCGTTCGGGCGCGGCCGCAATGATCGGCTTGTGACCCTTGAGCTTCTCGCGGATCATCGCCATCAGCGCGATCTCATAGCGATCCTCATAGTTCTTCGGATCGAAGGTGGTTTCCTTCTGCTTGATCAGCGCTTCGGCGAGCTGCAGCATTTCGGGGTCGGGCTTGCCGGCCGGAATGTTGCCGAAATATTCAGCCGTGCCGCGCACTTCGTTCGGGTTCCTCAATGTGCAGACGAACATGCCGTTCTCGCGGGCGCCGATCGTCACCACGCGCTCGCGGCTGGACAGCACCAGCCGGGCGATCGCCAGCTTGCCGGATTTGCGCATGGCTTCGCGCAGCACGGCGAAAGTCTCCTCGGCCATCGCGCCATCGGGCGCCAGATAGTAGGGCGCGTCCTGATAGATGACGTCGACCGAATGCTCGTCGACAAAGGCCTCGATGTTCATGGTGTGGTTGGATTCGATGCGCACCGCCTCAAGGTCGGCATCATCGATGATGATGTACTGCTTGTCCTCGTATTCGTAGCCCTTGACCAGATCAGAGCGCTCGACCAGCCCGAGCTCGGGGTCGACCGGCTTCATGTTGATGCGGTTGTGGGTGTCCTTGTGCAGCTGGTTGAAGCTGATCCGCTCACTGGCACTCGTCGCCGGATACAGCCGGACCGGACAGCTGACGAGACTGAGCTTGAGGTAACCTTTCCAACTTGCCCTGGGCGCCATGAAAATCTCCTACGCGGCCGTGCACTGTCGAACGTTTCGCAGCGCTTCGTCCAAAGGACGAACGGCGCTGCGCAAAACCTACATCGCCCTCACAATACCGGCAAATCCCTAGCGAAATCTTCCATGTCGGCCCAGGGATCGCCGGAGGTGACCAGAAGGCCCGGCAGCGAAGAATAATTCAAATCTTCCGGAGCGTCGATGGATTCCAGATCGGACCAGCTCACCGGCGTCGAGGCCGGCAGGTTTGTGCGGGCGCGCAGCGAGTAGGGTGCCGCCGAAGTGTGGCCGCGCGCGTTGCGATGGTAGTCGATGAAGATACGCCGCTTGCGGTTGTCCTTGCCCATGGTGGTGGTGAAGGTGTCGGGCGCGGTGGCGGCCAACGCCGAGGAAATGGCGCTGGTCGCCTGGTGCAGCTTCTTCCAGTTCTGTTTTTGTGTCACCGGCACTGATATGTGGATGCCCTTGCCGCCCGATGTTTTGGCAAATGGCACCAGCCCCATCGCCTCCAGCTCGGCGCGGATATGCACCGCCGCCTCGACCACCTCGCGCCAGCTAACCCCCTCGCCCGGATCGAGGTCGAAGACGATCAGGTCCGGTCTGTCGAGCCGCGTGCGGTGGGTGCCCCAGGTGTGGAACTCGACGACGCCGAACTGCGCCAGCGCCAGATAGCCCTTGGCGTCCTCGACCGACAGGTAGGATTTGGTCTCGCCCTCGGAATTGGTCGCCTCGAAAGTCGCCACCGATTTCGGCATGCCGGTGAAGGCATGGCGCTGGAAGAAGCAGTCCTGCGGCTTGCCGGTCGGGCAGCGCACCAGCGACACCGGGCGGCCCAAAATGTGCGGCAGCATGAAGTCGCCGACCAGCGCGTAATAGACGGCGATATCGAGCTTGGTCGGTCCGGTTCTGCCGAACAGCCGCCGCGTCGGGTTGGTCACCCAGATCGTGGCGAGGTCGGCCTCGGCGATCAGCCGCTTGCGCTGGGCCGATACAGGCGTCGACAGGCCGACGTCGCGCAGCCCGCGGAACACGGCATGGCGCAGCGCATTATCGGTGGTCCGGTTGGCATAGTGGATATGGGCCGAAAGCAGCGGCCGCACCCAGTTCATCTCGCGCATGATCTCGCGTGGAACGCCTTCGGGTGCAGACGCGCCGGCGCGCAACGGCTCCAGCCGGGCCAGCAACTCGGTGGCGGTGGCGGCGTCGAAGCCGGTGCCGACCTTGCCGCGATAGTGCAGCTCGCCATCCTCGAATTCGCCGAGCCCGAGTGCGGCCAGCCCCTCGGCTGCAGCGGAGGTGGTGTAGCCGGCGATGACGAAATCGCCGGTCTTCAGCGCCTTGGTCTTGGTCCACGTCTTGGTGCGGCCGCTCTGGTAGATCGCCGTGGCGCGCTTGGAGACGATGCCTTCCAGCCCCATCTCGGAGGCCTGGTCGTAGAGCGCCTGGCCATCGCCTTCGACGTGGTCCGAGAACTGGATGGCGGAGTTGGCGCCCAGGCCGGACAGCAATTGCGACAGCAGCGCCTTGCGCCGGCCGAGCTGCGCTGTTCTCAGGTCCCAGCCGTCGAGATACAACAGGTCGAAGGCATAGAAGTGGAGCTTGTTGCCGGCGCCCTTGGCCAGCGCCTCCTGCAAAAGGGCAAAGCGGCTGATGCCCTTGGCGTCGAGCACAACGACCTCGCCGTCGATGATTGCATCGCGGCACGGCAGCGTGGCAAAGGCGAGCGGCAGGTCGCCATAGCGCCTGGTCCAGTCGAGGCCGGCGCGGGTGATCAATTTGACCGCGCCGTCGGCCAGATGCGCCATGGTGCGGTAGCCGTCGAATTTTATCTCGTGCAGCCAGATTTCGCGCGTTTTTTCGGCAGGGCTTTCGCCGCCCGGGGGCTTCGGAACCTGCGTGGCCAGCTGCGGCTCGATCCGGGAAGGCAGCGGCGCCTTGACCGCACCCGGCAGCGCACCGGGTTTCAATGCCACCGGTGTCGCAGGCCTTGCGGCAGGCTTCGGGGTTGCGACCAGTTCCTCGATGCGGCGGCCGGATTTGACGCTTTCCGGCCGGGCCTCCAGTATGTCGAGCCTGGCGTCGGCGGCGAGGTCGCGCTCCTTGAACAGCAGCCAGTTCTTTTTGCCCTCATCCTGGCCGGGCTTCGGTTTCAGCCTGGTCAGCATCCAGCCGCCATTCAGCTTCTCGCCGGCGAGACGAAATTTGAAGGAGCCGGTGCGCAGGCTCTTTTCGACATCGTCCATCGGCGCCCAGACGCCGGTGTCCCAGACGATCATCGGCCCGCCGCCATATTCGCCCTCGGGAATAACGCCTTCGAAGTCGATATATTCGAGCGGATGGTCCTCGGTCTCGACCGCCAGCCGCTTGTCGGCCGGATTGAGCGACGGGCCGCGAGGCACCGCCCAGCTCTTCAGCACATCGCCGACCTGCAGGCGAAGATCGTAATGGTCGGCAGTGGCCTGGTGCTTGTGGACGACGAAGCGATTGCCTTCGGCGGCAACCGGCCCGCCGGCGGGCTCCGGCGTCTTGCTGAATTCGCGCTTGGCGCGATAGGCCTTGAGTTTTGAAGGAGCTGGCATGGAGCTAGGCGGTGGTGGCGAACGAGCGAGCGTTCGCGCCTTCGACATACCAAGGCGGAGCGAACGCGAAGCGAAGTGCGGGCCCTGGGTCCCATGCCGTGACATCGGCCGAAGAATGCAGCGGTCCAGAACCGATCACCCTCCGTCGAGTTTCTTCACACCCCCCTCTGTCCTGCCGGACATCTCCCCCGCAAGGGGGGAGATTGGATGTCACGAATGCTTTCGCCAACCTCCGACGTTGCCAAGAGGGTGGCCACAGTGACACTGCCGATCTCCCCCCTTGCGGGGGAGATGGCCGGCAGGCCAGAGGGGGGTACTGTCCCGCCTGCGCCCCGAAATATTCCTGGGATGACGAAGGGATGAACGTCACACTCAATCGTCGGTGGCCGGCGTCAGTTCGAGCTCGGCCGGCGACAGACCCTGCTGGAGCTGGCTCAGCCGGAATTCGTCGACCCAATAGGCCTCACCGTCGACGAGGACACGCGCCTTGTAGGCGCCGGCGGAAAAGCTTTGCGCGGTGATGTAGACCTTGTGGCGGTCGAGCGCCTTGCGCACCGCAGCGCGCTTGAAATTCTGGCTGGTGGCGGAACTGGCCATGGACTGCTCATACACACGCCGCCGCAGGACATAGCGGCTGGCATAAGGATGGCCGAGAGCGGGTGTTCTGTCAATTTCCCGGGCACTGGGCAACACTGGGCAAGGCGCTTAGCGGAAAAGCTCACGCGATCGTGCGATCAGCCTCGCCCGAGCGACTGTGGAAACCGAGCGCGCGCTCTATATGGTCCTGACGCCCACGAACCCTGACGCTTATCCGGAGATCTCATCCATGACCTTGAGCACACGCAAGCTGGGCAGCCAAGGGCTGCAGGTATCGGTGATCGGCCTCGGCTGCATGGGCATGAGCCAGTCCTACGGCCCGGCCGACGAGTCGGAATCGATTGCCACACTGCACCGCGCCATCGAGCTCGGCTGCACCTTCTTCGATACGGCGGAAGTCTATGGCCCGCACACCAACGAGGAACTGCTCGGCCGCGCCCTTAAGGGCCGGCGTGACGAAGTGACGATCGCCACCAAATTCGGCTTCCGTATCGAAAACGGCAAGCAGATCGGCACCGACCGCGACAGCCGGCCCGAGCATATCCGCGAGGCGGTCGAAGGCTCGCTCAGCCGGCTCGCCACCGACCATATCGACCTGCTCTACCAGCACCGCGTCGACCCGGCGGTGCCGATCGAGGATGTGGCGGGTGCTGTGAGCAATCTAATCGCTGAAGGCAAGGTGCACTTCTTCGGCCTGTCGGAGGCGGGTGCGGCCAACATCCGCCGGGCGCATGCCGTGCATCCGGTGTCGGCGGTGCAGAGCGAATATTCGCTGTGGGAACGCAATCTGGAACCGGAACTCATCCCGTTGCTCAGCGAACTCGGCATCGGCCTGGTGCCGTTCGCGCCGCTTGGCCGCGGTTTTCTCACCGGCGACGTCAAGCGCGCCGAGGACTATCCGGAAGGCGACTTCCGGCGCGGCGACCCGCGCTACCAGGGCGCCAACTACGACGCCAATGTGCAGGCGGCCGGGATTGTCCGCGACATCGCCACGGCCAAGGGCGTCAAGCCGGGCCAGATCGGGCTGGCCTGGCTGCTGCACAAGGGCAGCGATTTCGGGCTCGACATCGTGCCGATCCCCGGCACCAAGCGTCGAAAATACCTCGAGGAGAATGTCGCCGCCGCCGCGATCGAGCTCGACGCCGCCGCAACGCAGGCGCTCGATGACGCGCTGGCGCCGGGCAAGGTCGCGGGTGAGCGCTACAACGAACGCGTCATGGTGACCATCGACCGGTAGGTGGCGTCTACTGCAGCTTCGCCAGCTCGGCAGCGTTGCGGATGGCAAGCAAGGCGTCCCGGTTGGTCACCGGATAGCCTGCGATGAAGCGTTCGGCCGAAAAGCCTGGAAATTCGGCTCTCAAGCGGGCCGCGGCGCGCGCCGCCTCGCCGGTCTCGCCCATGGCCGCATGCGAAAGTGCCAGGAACATCAGCACGTCCGGCGACTCCGGTGAACTCCTGCCGAGCGCCGCGATAGCTTCCCGATGCCTGCCGGCGGCAAACAGGATGCGGCCTTGCATGCCGAAATACCAGGGCGGGGCCAATGGATTGAGGCGCATGGCGCGCTCGATGAGCGGGATCGCCTCGGCCGGATCGCCGGCGACAAGCGCCTTGCTGCCGGCCAGCAGCGCCAGTATGCCGGCGTGATTGGAGCCGTATTCGAAGGCGCGCCGATGCGCGCGCTCCGCTCCTTCGAGATCACCAAGACATGCCCTGACATTGCCAAGGCATGCGAGAGCGCAGCTGTCCGTCGGGTCGAGGCGCAAGGCGTTTTCGGCCGTGATCCGCCAGTTCTCGATCGACGTCAGTACGTCGTCGCCAAAGCCATTGCAGGCCTCGACCGAATAGGCGTAGGCGAGTTCGGCCCAGCAGTTGGCGAAAGCAGGATCAAGCTCCAGCGCGCGCGAAAACAGGCGGATCGCCTCGGCATTGCCGGCGCGGCTGAACGTGGTGTGCTGTTCGAGGGCAAGCAGATAAAAATCATAGGCCCGCAAGTTGGCCGGCGGCTTGCGGCGAGCCGCATTGCGGCCGACCGTGGCGAGCGTTCCATAACTGCCGGCGAACACGTTGATGATGCTTTCGGTCAGGCTGTCCTGCAGCGCGAAAATGTCCTCGACCGGGCGGTCGTAACGCTCCCTCCACAGGCTGACGCCGTTGCCGGCGTCGGCAAGCTCCATCGTCAAGCGAATCCTCTGGTCGTCCGCACGCAACTGGCCCGACATGAAATAGGTGACGCCGAGCGCCTTGCCGTCCGCCGCGAAATCGGCCGGCTTGCTGCCCAGCGATTTCATCGTGTGGAAGGCGACGACAGGCAAACCCGCGTATCGCGCCAGGTCGATGGTGATGTCCGACGACAGGCCGTCGGCAAAGCGGCGCCAGCGCTCTTCGGAATTCAGGCATTCGATCGGAAATATGGCGAGCACCGGCGGAGCGTCCGGCAGGGATGACAGCCCGTCCGGCCGAGCGCCGGAAGCGCCGGCAAAATACGCCGCGAGCCCGATCTTGGTATGCACGCCAAGTTTTTCGTAGATGGCCGCAAGGTGGGTGCGAACAGTGGTTGGGGCAATGAAAAGTGCATTGCCGATTTCGCGATAGGTCATGCCGGTTGCGAATTTTTCCGCGACCGCGCGCTCGCGACCCGACAAGGCATCGAGCGTCTGCGCTTTCGAAGCGTCATTGACCGTCATGGTGGAACCCGTCCCAGGACAGAATACTACAAATGCAGGA
This sequence comes from Mesorhizobium sp. WSM4848, assembly GCF_055811375.1. NCBI lineage: Bacteria > Pseudomonadati > Pseudomonadota > Alphaproteobacteria > Hyphomicrobiales > Phyllobacteriaceae > Mesorhizobium > Mesorhizobium sp. WSM4848. Next base: position 51,206 of record NZ_JBVVPX010000007.1, on the reverse strand, counting down.
GGCCGAATACTGCATCTGCCCGATTCCGCCGCAGGCGCACAAATTGCAAGCTCGTTTGCCGCAACAAGCTGCAATCCGGGGGAGCTTTCCATGCGTCCTGTTTCGATAATGCTGGCATGCACGATCTTGAGTTTTTCCGCCGCCCAGTCGCCCTCGTTCGCAAGAGGATGCAGGCAGGTGCTGGAATCGGATGTGAAAATCACGAGCATGCGCCTCTATGCCGACATCCTGGCCAATGCCGCCCGCAACGGCTGGGACTACACGCCTGAATCGATCGTCAGCGGCTCAAAGCGGCATTTCGAGGAGATGAAGCTCCAGTTGAACGACGCCGGCTATGAGATCATGCCCGTCGGCGTCCGCCTGTATTGCAAGCGGTGGGACAAGCTCGCCGCCCGCTAGCAACCAGCGATCCGCCCTTTGCGGCGCAAGCTTTGCCGAGACATCGATATGTCGAAGGTGCAGGCCAACTGTCTGCTTCTGCTTGCCGCTGCCTTTTGGGGCTTCGGCAATATTGCGCAGAAGACTGTGCTGGATCATCTCGATCCGCTCAGCGCCGTGGGCATGCGCTGCCTGATCGCGGGGCTCATGGTGGCGCCGCTGACGGTACTCGAATGGAGAAGGAAATTCGGGCCTGGCTACTGGATGAGCCTCGCCAAAGTCAGCGTTCTGTTTTCGATTTCCATCATCATCCAGCAGGTCTCCTATCTAGACACCTCGGTTACCAATGCCAGCTTCCTGGTGAGCACGGCAACGGTGATGACGCCGCTTGCGGCCTGGTTGCTGATTGGCGAGCGCCCGACTGCTGTCGGCGGGCTTGCGGCCGCCATGACAGTGGTCGGTGTCCTGCTGCTGTCCGGAGGCTTGACCGCCAGCTCCAGCCAGGGCGATCTCGCTGCGATACTTTCGGCCGCATGCTACGCGCTTTGGATGGTGGAGCTTGGCCGCCACGTGCAGACCCACGGCGCGCCGGTTGCGGCGGCTGCCGCGCAATTTTTCGGCGCCGCCGTGCTCACCCTGCCGCTCGGCGCCCTCCAGGGTAATCTGTCGCTGGCCGCCATCAGCGATGCCGCCCCGGAACTCGCCGTGCTCGGCATCTTCTCGACCGGGGCCGCCTTCGGCATCCAGACCGTCGCTCAACGCTTCACATCCGCCAGCCATGCCGCGGTGATCGTCAGCGCGGAGAGCGTGTTCGGAGCGATTGGCGCTGCCATATTTCTGGGCGAGCGGCTGTCACCGACCGGAGCAGTCGGTGCTGCGGTCGTATTTGGATCAATCACCTTGCTGTCGCTGACAACCGACAAAATCAGCAAGCCGGCGGTGGCAGACTGAGAGATCATTCCCGGGGCAGTCCGGCGAACCCCGCGAAGCCGCCAAGGAACAAGCCGGGGACCCGACCGGAACCGAATCCCGCCCGTTCTTGCGCAAATCTCCGGCCTTGGCTAGCATCCGCCCGCCGGCGCCGAGCGGAGGAGAACGTCGCGGTGGACCGGCTGGAGCGCCGTTGCGTCCCCTTGGGCGCTCAAAGGACACTCCATTTCTGGATCGACGCAGGAACCTCCGGAAAACCGGAACCGGTTTTCGGGTTCATGCGCTCATGTGGGAGGAGACTAAATTGATCAACAGACGTGAATTCCTGCTGTCGTCCGTGGCGATGGGCACATTGGCCCTGGCCGCTCCGCAACTGGCGGTCGCCCAGGACAAGCTGACCATCCTTGGTTCGGTACCGAGCCTCGGCTTTCCGTTCTTCGTGCACATGCTGAACCAGATCAAGGCGGAAGCTCAGGCGCAGGGCGTCAACCTTGTCGAAAGCGACGGCCAGAACTCGGCGCCCAAGCAGACCGCCGATATCGAGGCAGCGCTCGTGCAGAAAGTCAACGCCATCGTCATCTCGCCACTCGACGTCAACGCGCTGGCCCCGGCCATCGAGCAAGCGATCCAGGCCGGCGTCCCCGTCGTCACCATCGACCGCCGCGTCGACGGGGTCGAAGGCATCCTCGCCCATGTCGGCGCCGACAACGTCAAGGGCGGCGAGGCCGAAGCGCAGGCCATGGTGGCGGCTTTCCCGAACGGCGCCAAGATCTTCCATCTGCAGGGCCAGCCAGGTGCCGGGCCCGCGATCGACCGCAACAAGGGCGTGCACAACGTCCTCGACCCGATGAAGGACAAGTACCAGATCATCTTCGAGCAGACCGCCAATTTCGCCCGCGCCGAGGCGCTCTCCGTCACCGAGGCCGGCCTTGCCGCCAACGGCAAGCCCGACGCGATCATCTGCGCCAATGACGACATGGCGCTGGGCGCGGTCGAAGCCTGCGCAGCGCGCAACTTCACCGACGTCAAGATCTACGGCTTCGATGCGCTTCCCGAAGCGCTGGTCGCCGTGCGCGACGGCAAGCTGGCCGGCACCGTCGAACAGTTCCCCGGCGAGCAGTCGCGCACCGCGGTGCAGATCGCCGTCGCCTATGCCAGGGACAAGACCGAGCCCAAGGAAAAGCTCGTGCTGCTGACGCCGATCGTCATCGGCAAGGACAATCTCGACAAGGCGGAAAGGCTGGGCGAGACCAAGTAGGCGGGCCTAGGGCGCGCGGTGGCAAAAGTAGCGTTCTGTCGCGCCCCCCTCTGTCCTGCCGGACATCTCCCCCACTTGGGGGGAGATTGGCAGCTTCGACGCCGGCTCTCCCTCTGCAACGTTGGTGATTGGCGAAACCAGTGATGAAGGCGCAATCTCACCCCTTGTGGGGGAGATGTCCGGCAGGACAGAGGGGGGCGCTGTCCCGCGGCCAATCGCAATCAGGGAGAAACCTTTGCCCACAGCTGAAGCCATCGCGCCATCTCCCCCCCTCCTCGCCGTCGAAGGCGTGACCAAGCGCTTTGCCGGCGTCACCGCGCTCAGCGATGTCTCGCTCGAGGTTCGGCCCGGCGAAATCCTCGGCCTGCTCGGCGAGAACGGCGCCGGCAAGTCGACGCTGCTCAAGATCCTGTCCGGCGTGATGCCGCCCTCCAGCGGCCGCATCGTCTTCGACGGCGTCGAATTCAATCCGCACAATCCGCAGGACGCCAAGCGCCTCGGCATCGTCACCATCTACCAGGAATTGAGCCTGATCCCGACGCTGACCGTGGCGGAGAACATTTTTATCGGCCGCGCGCCGCTCGGGCGCTTCGGCCTGGTCAGCTGGCGGAAGATGGAGAAGGACTCGCGCGCGATCATCGCCCGCGTCGGCCTGGACCTCGACCCGGCGACGCCGGTGTCGGCGCTGTCGGTAGCCGAGCAGCAACTGGTCGAGATCGCCCGCGCGCTGTCGCTGAAGAGCCGTCTCATCATCATGGACGAGCCGACCTCGGCGCTGACCGAAACCGAAGTGCAAAAACTGATGTCGATCATGGGCCGGCTGCGCAAGGACGGCGTCGCCATCATGTTCGTCACCCACCGGCTGGAAGAGGCCTCTGCGATCTGCGACCGCATGACGGTGCTGCGCGACGGCAGGCTGGCCGGCCATCTCGACCGCGATGGCGGGCCGATCAAGCTGCCGAAAATCATCGAAAAAATGGTCGGCCGCGCCGCGTCCGAGCTCTATGCCAGGCCGACGCTGCGCGACGTCGCCGGCGACGTCAGGCTATCCGTGCGCGGCCTGCGCACAGTGCGCGACCCGCAGGCGCCGCACGCCATCGTGCTCGAAGGCGTCGATCTCGACCTCAAGGCGGGCGAGATCCTCGGCGTCGCCGGCCTCGTCGGCTCCGGCCGCACCGAGCTGGCCCGCGCCATCTTCGGCGCCGACCGCATCGCCGCCGGCACCATCACCCTCGACGGCAAGACGATCGCGCCTGAAACACCCGCCGACGCCATCGCGCTCGGCATCGGCCTGGTTCCGGAAGACCGCAAGCATCAGGCGATCTTCGCCGCGCTCGGCATCCTCACCAACTTTTCCGTCGCCGCACTCGGCCGCTACTCCAACGCTCTCGGCTTCATGGCCGAGCGCCGCGAGCGCGAGGCTCTGGCCAGCTACAGAAAAACGCTGTCGATCCGCATGGCCTCGCCCGAGCAGCCTATCGAGGGGCTGTCCGGCGGCAACCAGCAGAAGGTCATCCTCGCCCGCTGGCTGGCGCGCGACCCCAAGGTGCTGATCGTCGACGAACCGACACGCGGCGTCGATGTCGGCGCCAAGGCGGAGGTGCACCAGATCCTGGTGCAGCTCGCCGGGCGCGGCATCGCCATCATGATGATCTCGTCGGAATTGCCCGAAGTGCTTGCGGTGTCGGACAGGATCGTCACCATGCGGCGCGGCCGCATCACCGGCGAGATGCCAGGCATCGAGGCGACCGAGGAAAAACTGATGGAACTGATGGCGCTCGATCAAACGCAGGAAGCGACGCAATGACCAGCACGACCGAACAGAGCGAGCGCAGCGGCATCAATATCGCGCGCCTGCTGATGAGTTTTGGCCCGCTGATGTTCCTGGCGCTGCTGATCGTCGTCTTTACCGTGCTGAAGCCGAGCTTCATCGACCCCATCAACATCTTCAACATCATGCGGCAAATCTCGATCACCGGGCTGATCGCGCTCGGCATGACCTTCGTCATCCTCACTGCCGGCATCGACCTGTCGGTCGGTTCGCTGCTGGCCTTCTGCGGCATGGTCGCGGCGGTAGTGGCCAAGGGCGGCACCGCCAACACACTGTCGCTGTCGACGTCCGGCGCACAAGGCTATGGCTGGTTCGCCGCCCTTCTGGCCGCCGTCGTCGTCGGCGCCCTGGCCGGCGGCGTCCAGGGCTTTGCCATCACCCGGCTGAAAGTGCCGCCCTTCGTCGTCACGCTTGGCGGCCTCACCGTCTTTCGCGGCCTGACGCTGACGATCTCCAACGGCGGCCCGATCTCCGGCTTCGACGCTTCGATGCGCTGGTTCGGCACCGGCCTGATCGGCCCGGTCCCGGTGCCGGCGATCATCTTCGCGGCGGCAGCGATCCTCTGCCACATCGTCTTGCGCTACACGCGCTACGGTCGCGCCGTCTACGCCGTCGGCGGCAATGCCGAGGCGGCGCGGCTCTCCGGCCTGCGCGTCGACCGCATCCTGATCTCGGTCTACATCATCGTCGGCTTCTTCGCCGGCCTTGCCGCTTTCGTGCTGTCGGCCAGGCTCAATTCCTCGGAAGCCGTCGCCGGCATCGGCTACGAGCTGACCGTGATCTCGGCGGTGGTCATCGGCGGCACCTCGCTGTTCGGCGGCATCGGCTCGGTCGGCGGCACGGTGGTGGGTGCAGCACTGATCGGCGTGCTGCAGAACGGGCTGCAGTTCAACAACGTCTCGTCCTACACGCAAAGCATCGTCATCGGCCTGATCCTGATCCTCGCCGTGGCCTTCGACCGCTGGCTGAAATCGCGGGTAAGGCGGTGAAGCTGCCAATCTTCCCCCTTGTGGGGGAGATGCCCGGCAGGGCAGAGGGGGGCGCCGTAGAGCGCCGACCTCTATAGTTTTCCAACATTGCAAATTTTCCCAACATAGCGGGAGATACTGACGATGCCGCACACGCCATTGCCTTCAAAGCGCCTGCAACGGGACGGCTGGATCGTCCTGCGCTTCTGGAATGACGACGTCATTCGCGATATTGACAATGTCTGCCAGCACATTCTCGTCGAGTCTGGCTGGCACACCCTAGGGGGTGGTAGGCGAACATGGCGGCATGGCCGGCGCTCTACGGCGCCCCCCTCTGTCCTGCCGGACATCTCCCCCACGAGGGGGGAGATTGGCTGTCATCACTGCGTCAGTAGTCCATGCCGCCACCGCCGGGCATTGCCGGTGCGGCAGCTTCTTTCTTCGGCTTCTCGGCCACCATCGCCTCGGTGGTGACGAGCAGGCCGGCGACCGACGCAGCGTCCTGGAGAGCGGCGCGCACCACCTTGGCCGGGTCGATCACGCCTTGCGCGTAGAGATCACCGAACTCATTGGTCTGGGCGTTCCAGCCATAGCCGAATTCGGTCTTCTCGCGCAGCTTGCCGACGATGATCGAACCTTCCGCACCGGCATTCTCGGCGATCTGGCGCACCGGCTGTTCGACGGCGCGACGGACGATCTCGACGCCGGTCTTCTGGTCGGGATTGTCGACGGCGACATTGTCGAGCGCCTTCGCCGCCCTGAGCAGCGCCACGCCGCCGCCGGGCAGTATGCCTTCCTCGACCGCAGCGCGGGTGGCGTGCATGGCGTCGTCGACGCGGTCCTTGCGCTCCTTGACCTCGACCTCGGTCGAGCCGCCGACGCGGATGACGGCGACGCCGCCGGCGAGCTTGGCCAGCCGCTCCTGCAGCTTCTCGCGGTCATAGTCGGAGGTGGTCTCCTCGATCTGCGCCTTGATCTGGGTGATGCGGCCCTGGATCTCGTCCTTGCGGCCGGCGCCGTCGACGATGGTTGTATTCTCCTTCTCGATCAGCACCTTCTTGGCTCGGCCGAGCATCTCCAGCGTGACGTTCTCGAGCTTGATGCCGAGATCCTCGCTGATTGCCGTGCCGCCGGTCAGGATGGCAATGTCTTCCAGCATCGCCTTGCGGCGATCACCAAAACCCGGCGCCTTGACGGCTGCAACCTTCAGGCCGCCGCGCAGCTTGTTGACGACCAGCGTCGCCAGCGCCTCGCCTTCGACATCCTCGGCGATGATCAGCAGCGGCTTGCTCGATTGCACTGCGGCTTCGAGCACCGGCAGCATGGCCTGCAGGTTGGACAGCTTCTTCTCGTGGATCAGCACATAGGGCTCTTCGAGCTCGACGCGCATCTTGTCCTGGTTGGTGATGAAATAGGGACTGAGATAGCCGCGGTCGAACTGCATGCCCTCGACCACTTCCAGTTCGGTCTCGGCGGTCTTGGCCTCCTCGACTGTGATGACGCCCTCATTGCCGACCTTTTCCATCGCTTCGGCGAGGAAGCGGCCGATCTCGGCATCGCCATTGGCCGAGATGGCGCCGACCTGGGCGATCTCGTCGTTCCTGGTCACCTTGCGGGCATTGGACTTGAGTTCGGCGACGATGGCGTCGACCGCCTTGTCGATGCCGCGCTTCAGGTCCATCGGGTTCATGCCGGCGGCAACCGCCTTGGCGCCTTCCTGGACGATCGACTGCGCCAGAACGGTCGCGGTCGTGGTGCCGTCGCCGGCGATGTCGCTGGTCTTCGAAGCGACTTCGCGGACCATCTGCGCGCCCATGTTCTCGAACTTGTCCTCTAGCTCGATTTCCTTGGCGACGGTGACGCCGTCCTTGGTGATGCGCGGGGCGCCGAACGACTTGTCGAGGACGACATTGCGGCCCTTGGGACCGAGCGTCACCTTCACCGCGTCGGCGAGGATGTTGACACCGCGCAACATCTTCTCGCGGGCTTCGGTATGGAATTTCACATCCTTGGCAGCCATTGGATAACTCCTTCAAATAGGCAGCTTACGTTGACTGGGTTGTTGCGGCCCCGCTCAGGCGGCCTTCTGCATCTTGTCGGTCGTTTCAATCACGCCCAGCACATCGCTTTCCTTCATGATGAGCAGGTCCTCGCCGTTGAGCTTGATCTCGGTGCCCGACCATTTGCCGAACAGGATGCGGTCGCCGACCTTGACGTCGAGCGGCTGCAACTGGCCGCTATCGTCACGCGCCCCGGGCCCGGCGGCGATGACCTCGCCTTCCTGCGGCTTCTCCTTGGCTGTGTCAGGAATGATGATGCCGCCCGCGGTCTTCTCGTCGACCTCGATGCGGCGGACCAGGATACGGTCATGCAATGGACGGAACGCCATGTCGTTCTCCTCATAGGACAAACAGATTTCTTGGACCTCCCTTCGCAGCCGACCGGTGCAAGGGTCGATGCGACGGTGCGCGACCCCTCCTCAGGCATCGCGCGCCTATCGAATTAGTCTGCCGGATCAGCCTTTCAAGAGGACGCCGAAAAAATTTTAGCACTCGCCGTGGTCGAGTGCCAACGCACTGTAATAACGCACTGTAATAATGGCGCTATTCCAGGATTTGAAACGACGGATGCGGCTTGAAATCGGGGCGCAACTTTCCGACCTCGGCGCCGCCTGCCGGTGGCCGGAACCGATGAGGACGTGGAAGCGTTTTTCCCCGCGGATGATGGACGCCTGATCGTTCGGAAATGAGACAGGCATGGTCGGTAATGAGTTCCAGGTCAGCAACGAGTTCCGGCTCCAGATGCAGGGTTTTGGCTTGACGACGGCGGAGATCCATTATCGTCTTCCCGACTATCGGGACCTGCTGCAGCTCTTCATCTGGCAGGAATACGACATCGCCCCGGATTTCCCGACGCTGAAGCATTTCCTCGACTATTGGGAACGTGAGATCGAGGGCCCGCTGCATTCCGTGCGCGTAGCCCATCACCGTCTGATCCAGCCCTCCGACTGGCGGGCGGTGGACGGCATCATTACGCTGCAGTGAAATAGAAGAAAGGCGGCGCATTTCATGAAGGTGCCGCCTCTTCAGCACAGCGCGTCGGCGTCGATTTCAGCTGGGCCGATTTCAGCTGAGCCGATTTTCAGGTAGATTGGCGTTCAGGTGGATTTACGTCCCGTGACTAGCAGTCCGGCGGTGCGCGCCGCCTTGACGAAGGCGGTTCGAGCCTCACCGGCGGTGCGCCAGCCGTCGAGCGCGTCGCGGCAAGCGCGATAGGCTGCGCGCCAGCTCCGGCCGCGCGCCCTGTCCGGCCATTGCTGCATGCATTCGATGGCTTCCCAGCTGCTGGCGACCTTGCGCTCTCCGACGGATTGGAGCTTGAGCGTGATCGGCTCGGAGAATGGGACGTCGTTCATCACTTCCTCCTTTTTTCTTTTTGAGAATAACCAGGAAGGCGACCCGATCGGCGCTCGACTGACGAGATGGTTCGTCTGGCTGCGTGCTTCAAGACCTCCCCCGTCTCCCAGCCTACTTGCCGAAACCCGACGCTATATGTCGTCGTCCGGCGGTTCGAGAAGCCCGATCAGCGTCGCCACCCTTGCCGACGGCAGCGGGCGGCCCTCGTTGACCAGCGCCTCATCGCCGCCGACCCAGGCAAAGGCCTCGCGCAACTCTTCGATCGTCGCGCCGGTCGAGGCGATGTCGGCGATGACGGCCTCATCGACCGGGCCCAGCACCGAAATGATGTCGTCGCGTGTCAAGGTCATGATATCCTCCATACGACGTGCCGGCGCGACCCTCAAACGACGGTTGAAACCGGCATTGCAGTACAATCTGGCAACAAAAAAATTCTGGCTGCGGGACAGAATCTGGGTCTTGATTTCGGCCTGACAATAACCAAATCCAAATTGCCGGTTGCCGAATGGGACCGGCAGAACCCAGGGAGCGCCAAGCTCTTTGGCGTCCCTCGTACTATGTTGCTCCATGGAGGATGTAGCTATGAGAACCGCATTCGACTTTTCCCCGCTCTATCGGTCGAGCATCGGTTTCGACCGAATCTTCAACCTGCTGGAAAACGCGCCTCAGGCAGCCGAAACCTGGCCGCCCTATGACATCGAGCGAAGCGACGAGAACAGCTATCGCGTGACGATCGCCGTCGCCGGCTTTTCCGAGGACGATCTCGACATCAGCCACGAGCCGAACCTTCTCATCGTCTCGGGCGAGCGCAAGAAGCAGGACGAGGTGGAATATCTCCATCGCGGCCTTCCGGTGCGACCGTTCACACGGCGCTTCGAGCTCGCCGATCACATGACGGTCACCGGCGCCTCGCTCAACAACGGCCTGCTGACGATCGATCTCGTGCGCCAAGTGCCCGAGGAGATGAAGCCGCATCGCATCACGATCGCCAAGCAAGATGGCGCGCGCAAGGCCGGACAGGTCGAGAAGCCGAAGCAGGCCGCCTGAGCGAAGGCGATTTCTGGCGTTCGCCTTTGACACAACCAGTCGAGAAAGGAGAACAGCAATGGCTATTCGTGATCTCATTCCCTGGGGCCGAGAGAACAGTCCGGTTCCCAGCTTCTATCGTGACGAGGACCGCGACCCGTTCATGGCGTTGCATCGCGAGATGAACCGCATGATCGACGACGCCTTCCGCGGTTTCGAAACGCGCATGCCGATGCTCAGCGGATTTTCGTCGCCACGCGCCAATTGGCCGAGCGTCGAAATCTCCGACAGCGAGAAGGAGATCCGCGTGACCGCGGAAATCCCCGGCATGGACGAGAAGGACATCGAGGTGCTGCTCGACGACGGCGTGCTGACATTGCGCGGCGAGAAACGCTCCGAGACCGAGGACAAGGATAGGCACTTCTCCGAGCGGTTCTACGGCCGCTTCGAGCGCCGCATCCCGCTCGGCTACGAAGTCGAGGAGGACAAGGTGAACGCCGCCTTCCATAACGGCGTGCTCAGCGTGACGCTGCCCAAGACCCAGCGCGCTCAGACGAAGGCCAAGCGCATCGCCATCGGTGGCAGTGCCGCCAGCCCCGGCAAGAGCAAGCACTGACGACATCGGCAGCCGGACGCGCAAGCGCCGGCTGCGCTCATTCGGTGGATACGCCACCAGTTCCTGCTTGCAACTAGCCGTCCGCCGGCCGCCCGATACCTTGGAAGGGTCCGATACCTTGGAAGTCCAACCCAGCATCAACTTCCGGCGGCAGGCTTGGCCTTGACGTTCTTCAGCGCGGTCAACAGATAGTCCTGCATCGTCGCCTGAAGGTTTGTCGTGGCGATGCGTACTGCCGCCATCGCCTCCTTCACCGCCGCTTCGTCGAAGGGTGAAACCTGCTGCGCCGTCGCCAGATTTGCCCGCGCCATGCGCAGCTCGCGCAGTGCCGCCAAGGTGCGCGGACGGTTTGCGCGGCGGATGCTGCGGAACTCCTTCCTCACCTCGGGCGAGTAGGCGCCGGCGATCTCGGTGATCAGCCCGCCCGCCGCCGATCCTTGGCGCAAGCCATGAGCCGCATAGCCGAGCAGGAAGAAGTTGCCGGCAAGCGAAAGGCCGAGCAGCACCAGCGTCGCCGTCCATAACAGGGAACGCCTCGTCAAAGCGAATCCTCCCCTGATGCGGGATCGGCGGCAATGCCGGACATGCCATCGCCAGACATACCATCGCCAGACAGGCCATCGCCAGACAGGCCATCGCCAGACAGGCCATTGTCGGACAGGCCATTGTCGGACAGCCGCGCGCCGGAAGCCAGCGCCAGAAGCTCCGAATCCGGCAGATCATCCTGCAGCCGCGCCACCTGGTAGCCTGCCAGCGTCATGGCTACGAGCATGGCCGCAGCGCAAGCCGCCAGTCCGGCCGGCTCAAGCAAGAACCTCGGCAGGAATGACGACCACGTTGACCTCCGGCCGGCATTGATGCGGGCCAGCACCTTGCGTGTCAGCGCCTGTTCGTCGCTGGCCATCAGCGCCGCCTCGAGCACGAGGCGATCGAGCGCGCGATCCGGATCGTCTTGCGGCGATCGGTCCGTTTCGCCCGTGATAAAGGCCCGTGCTTCCTGCCGGAAGGGAGCAGGCCAGGCGCCGACATCGTCGCCGAAGCAACGCTTGTTTCGTTCGAACTCGTCCCGTGTCATGAGGACTTCCTTTCCAGGCCTTCTGCCGCCATTGCCAAATGATCCCGCAAATGGTCCCTTAGCGCCCGCCGCCCGCGAACCAGCAATTGCTCCGCCGAGCCGGCGCTGCCGCCCATCACCTCGGCGATGGCCGTGATATCGAGATCGCCGACGGCCCGCAGCAGCACGGCCATGCGCTGCCGCTCCGGCAGGCGCGACAGGCCGTCGCGGACGATCGCAAGCTCCTGTCGCGCGGCGGTCGTCGCTTCGGCACCCGGCTCTTGCGAGGCCACCTCATCCCGGACATCGTCGAGCCCGATGAAGGTCCGCAGCGCCCGGCGCCGGCGCTGGTCGATGCAGCGATTGGCGGTGATCCTGTACAGCCACGTCGAGGCGCGTCCCCTGGCGGGGTCGAACCGTGCAGCCTGTTTCCAGATGGTCACGAACACCTCCTGCACCACATCCTCGGCGTCGCCGGCATTGCCGAGATAGCGCGCCGCAAACACCCGCAAGCCGCGGCCATGGCGGGCGATGAGCTCAGACAGCGCGCCCTGGTTGCCCGCCGCCACCCGTGCCAGCAGTTCGTCGTCCTCACGCGGCTTCTCATGCTGCACGGCGGCGGGCACCAACTGGCGAGGCTCCTGAACGTCAACGGCGCCAGCGCCGGGACCCGAAAACCGTGTTGCCGTCCGGGCCGGTGAAGCTGCCGGCCGAGCGGCCACGGAACGGCCCACGCGCCGACACCCGCTTGCCGGAGAAGGACTGCCCGTCCGGCCCGGTGCCAGAGTAGCTTCTGGCGCAGCGGTCAACAACGCCCGCCACGCATTTGGAACTCGACGTATAGCTGCCGCCATTGGGGCCGATGCGCGTGGTCGAGCCGGTGTGGACGCCGCCCTCCCGACTGACGCTGCGGCTGATCTCGCCACCATGCACCGTCGGCCGTTGCCATTCCTCGGCCGCGGCCGGCACGGCAGCCGCCGCGACAAGCATCGCGCCGAGGCAAAACAGATGAACTTTCGCTGAAGAAGGCATTTCTTACTCCTTGATTGTGTTGAAAAAAGACTGGATCTATCTAGTTGAACACGGAACGTGATGGGATCGTCAGCCGGCGCGATCGGCAAAGAGCTTGCGAACGGCGGCGATCTCGTCCGCCGACAGCGTGCCGTCGCCATTGCGGTCGGCGAGGTCGAACAGCGGCATGCGGTTGCGGAACTCGTCCTCCGAGACCTTGCCGTCGCCGTTCGTGTCCATGCGCCGCCAGCGGTTGCCGAGCCTGGCTTGCGCCGCGTCGGCGCGGTCCATGATGGTGTCGCGGGCGCCTTCGATCTCCTTCTCGTCGATGACGCCGTCGTCATTGCGATCGAGCTTCGTGAACATGCGCTCGCGCGCCGCAAGCATCTCGTCCTTTGAAATCGCGCCGTCACCATTGGTGTCGACCCGTTGCAGGATGCGCTTGCCCGGCATGTCCTTTCCCGAAATGTCTTGCCCGTGCGCGGCGGAAAGCGGTACGAGCCCCAGAAGCAGGGTCGCAAAGAGTGCTGAACGTTGCATGGTGATGGTCCTTTCGCTGTCATTCGTCGCAAGCGGCGACTGCTGACCGATACGCAGGAGGGACGCTTCCCCTACGCTTGCCGGCGAAAAATTCTCACCCGCAGCCTGAGCAGCGGAACCTCCGGGTTCCTGCTGCGGATCGGGCGGCAACCCGATCGGACCCGCGCTCTCCGCCAGAGGCGCGGGCTTCATCTGTTCGGCCGATGCGCCAGACGGCGCGAAGGCCGAATATTGAGTATCTACGGAGCATTGAGTAGCAGCGTCGCTACCGTGGCGTTCCTGGCATCCAGGCGACGGAGCCCGCCATCCCTTGGGTTGGCGGGCTTTCGTTTCAATTGTCGAACTTTATCGGCCTGTCGGAGCCGAGCGAAAAGTCCTCGCCATCCGCTTCTTGTCGCCTGTTGCAACAGCGGGCGGACGCAGCCACCCGTCTCAGATCGCCTCGCGCTCCCGTTCCGGCGTGGCGACCAGCAAGGCCGCAGCGGCGTTGGCGGCAGCAAGTGCGGCCTCGACCTGATGGCCGCGGGCAAGGCCTGCCGCGAACGCGCCGACGAACTCGTCGCCGGCGCCATGGGTGCTGACGACCTTCACCGGAATGGCCGCCATTGCAAATGCCTCACCGTCGCGGCCGCAATAGGCAATGCCCTCCCCGCCGGCCGTGACGATCGCGGCCGGGTAAAAATCGACCAGCATGCGTGCCGCCTTGGCAGCACCCTCAAGCGTATCGACCACCGCAACGCCGGCCAGAAATTCCGCCTCGATGGCGTTGACGATGACGATGTCGGTGAGTGCTATCAATTCGCCGGACAGTTTGCGGGCGGGAGCCGCATTGAGCACGAGGCGGCCGCCATGCGCCTTCACCGCCCGCGCTGCGGCAATATTGGCGGCTTCCGGCACCTCGTTCTGCAGCAGCAGCACCGCCGTTTGCGCAACCATTTCGGTCGCGGCCGCGATGTCCTTCTCACCCAAGGTGAGATTGCTGCCCGAGACGATCACCGCGCCATAATCGCCGCCGGCGTCGAAAATCGCCACGCTCATGCCTGAGCCGGCGCCAGCCGCGACCCGCACGAAGCGGCGGTCGACGCCGCGGCGCGCGAGATTGTCGACAAGCGCGCGGCCGAAATCGTCATCACCGACGGCGCCAATCATTGCCGAGCGCACGCCGGCCCGCGCCGCTGAGACCGCCTGGTTGCCGCCCTTGCCGCCGCATTTCGGCTGCCAGGCACGGCCGGTCACGGTTTCGCCCTTGCGCGGGCGATCGGGCGCCTCGACCATGATGTCGTAATGCAGGCTGCCGAACACTGTGACCAGCGGAGTTGTCATGTACCCCTGTCCCGGCGTTTCGACGTCACCGCCGACATCGTGCGGCCGAGATTACGCTCAGCCGCCTGGTAGTCGCGCTGCGCCACCGCGACGAACAGCGCGTCGAGAATGTTGAGCTGGGCGATGCGCGCCGCCGCGTTCTCGCCCATCAGCGGCGAGCCCTGCGCCGTCGAGCACAGCACGATGTCGGCGACGGCGGCCAGCGGCGAGTTGTCGTAATTGGTGATCGCCAGCGTCCGCGCGCCGCTCTTGCGGGCGAGATGGATGGCATCGATGACGGCGCTGGTGTTGCCGGAATGCGAGAAGCCAACGGCGATGTCGTCGGCGCCGAGCAGTGAGGCCGACATCAGCATCATGTGCGAATCGTCGTAGACTGATGCGCGGATGCCGATGCGCAGGAATTTGTGCGAGACGTCGCGCGCGATCTGCGCCGAACCGCCGACGCCATAGAAATCGCGGTTCCTGGCGCGGTACAAAAGATCGGCGGCGCGGTCGAAATCGTCCATGTCGAGGATCGCCAGCGTTTCCTCCAGCGCCTGGATCGAGGTGCGGAACACTTTTTGGACGATCTCGGCCGAACTGTCGTCGACCGACAGCTCCTGATGCATTTCGGCGGTCGGCAGGCGGCTGTATTCATAGACCGCGGTGCGGAAGTCGCGATAGCCGGAAAAACCCAGCTTCTTGGCGATCTTGACCACCATCGCCTCCGACACGCCGGCCTCCTCGGCGATCTGCCTGAGCGGAATGGTGTCGTCGAAGCCGCGCCGTCCGAAGACGGTTTCCACCACCTTCGCCTCGAGCGGCGTCAAATGCGGCATCATCATGCGGATGCGCGGTCCTACTGCTTTCAGATCCAGGCTGGTCAAGGTCATCCACGTCCCCTCGTCACGCGATCGATGAGCATCGCGGCGAGGATTATAAGGCCAGTTGCCAGGAGCTGATAGAAGGACTGGACATTCATCAGCGTCAGGCCGTTGCGCATGGTGCCGAGGATGACGGCGCCCAGGATGGTGCCGACCACGCTGCCCTTGCCGCCCATCAGCGAGGCGCCGCCGATGGCCGCCGCGGCGATCGCGTCGAGCTCCCATAGATTGCCGAGGATGGGTTCGGCGGCACCCAGCCGGCCGATCAGGATCTGCGCGGCAAGGGCCGCCAGCAGGCCCGAGATCATGTAGGCGGCGATCTTGGTGCGGGCGATCGGCACGCCGGCTATGTAGGCGGCCTCCTCATTGCCGCCGACGGCGAGCAGATATTCGCCGAACGGGGTCTTCTTGAGGATGATCCAGGCGATCAGCGCGACCACGGCCACGATGATGACCGCCAATGGCAGCCCGAACAGCGAGCCGTTGAAGATGGCGCGGAAGCCGGCGGGCAGGCCGAGCACCGGATTGCCGCCTGTATAGATCAGCGCCAGCGCCCGGTAGGTGCTGAGCGTTCCCAGCGTGACGATGAAAGGCTGCAGCCCGACATAGGCGACGAGCACGCCGTTGAGCAGGCCGCAGACGAGGCCGATGGCGAAGCCGGCGGCGATGGCCAGCGGAAACGGCACACCGGCAACCAGCATCGAGGCCGAGATGACGGCCGAAAGCGCTGCCGTCGGTCCGACGGACAGATCGATGCCGCCCGAGATGATCACCAGCGTCATGCCCAACGCCAGGCAGGCGTTGATGCTCGACTGCTGCAGGATGTTGATCAAATTGCGCTCGGCAAAGAAGCCCGGGACCAGCGCGCCGAAGACGGCGAGAATCACGACCAGGCCGATCAGCGTGCCGGCATCGCGCACGGAAAACCGGTGCAGGAATTCAGCCCGTGGGCGCGCTGCTGTGTGTTCGGTTACATCAGTCATCTGCTCGTCCTGTCCGTTATGCACCGGCCCGATGGCCCTGCGCCTTGCCGGCCTTGAGTCTCCGATTGGGGTATGGCGTGCGCCGCGATCGCCTGTTCGCTGAGATCTGCCCGGTCGAGTTCGGCGGCGAGCGTGCCGTCGCGCATGACAAGCACGCGGTCGGCGAGCCGGATCACCTCGGGAAGCTCGGACGACACGACGATGACCGAATGGCCTTCGGCGGCGAGCTCCTCGATCAAATGGTAGATCTCCGCCTTGGCGCCGACATCGATGCCGCGCGTCGGCTCGTCGAACAAAAGGATGCGCGTTCCCGCCGCCAGCCAGCGGCCGATGATCGCCTTCTGCTGGTTGCCGCCGCTGAACAGCCGGATCGGCCGGTCGAGCAGGAACGGGCGCAAATTGACCCGCTTCATCTTCTCGGCCGCGACCCGTTTCAGTCTGGTGTGATCGACGACGCCGCGCGGTGCGAACACGCCCATCGACGCCAGCGCCATATTGCTGGAGATCGACCGCAACGGCACGATGCCTTCGCGCTTGCGCTCCTCCGGCACCAGGCCGATGCCGGCGGCGATGGCGTCGCGCGGATTGGAAAGTTTGATCGCCTTGCCGTCGATCTCGACCCTGCCTGACGAGGCGCGGTCGGCGCCGGCCAGCAGCCGCAGCAGTTCGGTGCGGCCCGAGCCGACCAGGCCGGCAATGCCCAGCACCTCGCCGCGATGCAGCTCGAACGAGACGTCATGGACCTTGGTTGCCGAGGCGAGGCCACGCACGCTCAGCCTGACCTCGCTGGAGGCGTGCGAGCGGTGCTGTTCCTGGGCAAGCTCGCGGCCGACCATCATCGAAACGACGGCTTTTTCCGACACCTGCGCGAGATCGACGGATCCGACCACGGCGCCGTCGCGCATGATTGTGGCGCGTTGGCAGATGCCGAACACCTCGTCCAGCTTGTGCGAGACATAAACGACCGCGACGCCGTCGCGGGCAAGGCCGGCAATGACCTCGGCCAGGCGTTCGAACTCGTTCGGCGTCAGGCTCGATGTCGGCTCGTCCATCGCTACGATGCGCGCCCGATCGAGCAGCGCCCGGGCGATCTCGACGATCTGCCGCTGCGCGACCTTCAGGCTGCCGAGCGGGACTGCCGGATCGATGGTCGGATCGAGGGCGGCAAGGGCTTCCGCAGCGCGGCGTTCCTGCTCGCGCCGTGCGACGAAGATGCCGCCGCGCGTCAGCGGATGGCCGAGGAACATGTTCTGGGCGACGCTGAGCTGCGGCACCTGCTGCAATTCCTGATGGATCATGGCGACGCCGGAGGCGCGCGCGGCGACCGGATTGTTCAGCGTCACCGGTCTGCCGTCGATCAGCACGCTTCCGGCCGTCGGCCGGTAGACGCCCGACAGGATGCGCAGCAGCGTCGATTTGCCGGCGCCGTTCTCGCCGAGCAGGCCATGGATTTCGCCGGCACCGACCGAAAAGGACACACCGCTCAGCGCCCGCACGGCCGGAAACGCCTTGGAAATGCCCTCGAATTGCAGCCGCGGGACAGACGTTGGTTCCATTCTCCAGGCAACGGGCGTCAGCCGAAGGGCCGGCACCCGCCTTGTCCCTAGTTGCCCGCTGCCGCGTCCTCGAGCAGCGCCTTGCGCACGGCGTCGCCGGCGCCGGAGTAACGGTCGGCATTGTCCTTGGTGATCAACGCCTGCGGCGTGGCGACGACGCGCGGCAGCTCCTGCCCGGCCACCAGTCGCAGCGCCGATTCCAGCGCCACCTCGCCGGTCAGCACCGGGAAACTATCGACGGTGCCGGTCAGCTCGCCGGCACGAATCGAGGCATAGGCGTCGGAGATGCCGTCGGTGCCGAAGACGGCGACCTTGTCCTGCAGCCCGGCGGCCTTGACCGCCTCGACGATGCCCAGCGCCATGCCGTCATTGTTGGCATAGAAGCCGATCAGGTCGGGGTGCTGCTGCAGGATGTTGGTGGCCGCGTCGTAGGATGTCTGGCGATCCCAGTTGCCGGGCACGCTGGCGACGACCTCGAACTTGCCGGCTTCGGTGATCGTGGTCTGGAAGCCGTCGGTGCGCTGGACGGCGGCATAGACTCCGGCCTGGCCTTCGACGATGGCGACCTTGCCGCCATCCGGCCGGTTCTTGATGAACCATTTGGCGACGCGCACGCCATTGTCGCGCTGGACGTTGCCGACATAGTGCTCGGCCTGCGGGATGACTGCGTCATTGACATTGACCACCGGCACGTTGGCGGCCTTGGCCTGTTCCATGATCGGCTGCAGGTTGGAGTCGGTCTGCGGCGAGACGAGCAGCACGTTGTAGCCTTGAGTGACCAGGCCTTCGGCGATTGTCAGCTGGCCGAGCTGGTCGCCCTCGCTCTGCGCCGCCTGGTAGACGACCGGAACGCCGACGCGATCGCCCAACGACTTGTAGCCCTCACCCAGCGAGCGCCAGTATTCGTTGGTCAGCGTCTTGGAGACGGCGCCCGCCTTGGTGCCGTCGGGCAGCTTGGGAAACGCGCCGAACTTGGCCTCGAGCTGCGACCAGTCGATGCGGTCCTTCTCGGTGTCGGAATTGAGCGGCGCGAGGTCGGTCGAAAAGGCGGAGCCGATGGACAGCGCCATCAGCGCAGCGGTGGCGGTGGCAAGCAGAAATTTCATGGTCTTTCCTCCCTTGTTGAACGATTTTGAGGCCGAGCCTCAGCTGTCCGGCCCGAGCATGGCTTCCTGGATGATGGCTTGCGACGCGACCGCGTCCTGGCGGTCGATGGCGGTGGACAGGCGGTTGTCCCTTTCCAGTCGATCGACGACGCGCAGCATGCGCTTGACGGTGGCGATGTTGACTTCGCATTCGTGGACCGGATCGAGCCCGGTCATGTCGGGGAAGGTGTCGAAATAGATGGCGCCGACGTAGCCGTCGCGGCGGATCTGGCGGAGCAGCTCGATCGTCTGCAGCGTGTGCACTGCGCCGACCATCAGGCCGTCGTCGCGCTTGGCGTAGCCGTCGTTGAGATGCACGCCCAAGAGCTTGCTGTGGCGCGCCACCAGTGCTGCGGCAAAAGCCGGCTGCTCGTCGGCATAGAGCACATGGGCGAAATCGAGCGTCACGCCGAGATTGGGCAGGCCGATCTCGCGGATCGCCAGCAATGTCGTCGCCGCGTCGGGCATCAGGCTGTAGGAACGCGGCTCGTTGGGCTTGTATTCCAGGCTGATCTGGCAGTCGGCATCATGCCCTGCCACTTCACGAATCCCATCAATTTCGTGTTGCCACAGTGTCGCGTAATCAGCTTGGAAGGCATAGTCGAAGCCATCCTGCCCGAGCCACAGCGTCATCAGATTGGCGCCCGCCTCACGCGCGGCGTCGATACCGGCCTTGGTCAGGTCGATGGCTTCGCGGCGAACTGCCGGATCCGGATTGGTGAAGGCGCCGAGCTTGAAGGCCGGATTGGAGTAGTAGCGCATGGCGAAGCCATTGATGGAAAGCCCGCGATCACCGAGCTTTTGCGCCATTTCCGCAGGTTTTTCATCGACATGATCGGGAAAATTGAGGTCGAGGTCGGTCAGCCCCGCAACCTTCGCCGCACGCGCCGCCATCTGCAGCATGGACGGCTTGCCGACAAGATCCGGCCATTCGGCCTGTGGCCGCGAGGCAAAGGAATTGAGGCGTGTGGCGAAACGATTGGCTGTCATGGATGACCCTTTGGTGGACATAACTTCACATACTTTAGAATATTTGTAAAGTTCTTATTTTAACGTGAGTCCCGGGCTCAGCCGGACTGAACGCACCGAAAGCGGATTTCATGGCCGGCCCGGCCGTGTGCCTCAAATGATGCCGCCATGGCGGGCGGCAGTCGGGAGATCGAACTGGCGGACTTGGTGACGAGAGGTCGACCGCCAGTCGAACTGGCAGCCGACATGCGCCGACTATCAAGTAAATTTACACAGAGCAGTATCGCGGGTAAAATTGCTTGCAAGCGATCGGCGTCCCAAATGAAGGGCCCACTGACGATCAAGGTGCTCGGCGAATTGGTGGTCCTGCGGGACGCCCGGGAAATCGCGCTGCCACAGTCGAAGAAAACGCGCGCGCTGCTCGCCTATCTAGTGGTGACCAACCGGCGCCAGCGGCGCGACCATCTGTGCCAGATGTTCTGGGAGGTGCCAGACGATCCAAGGGCTTCGCTGCGATGGAGCCTATCGAAGCTAAGGCACAGCATCGACCAGGACGGTGATAGGGACTGCCTGAAGGCTGATCGAGACAGCGTGTGTTTCGACACCGCCAAGCTTGATGTCGATTTGCTACAAGTCGCCCACATGACGGCGAACGAAGTGCGCTTGCTCGACATTTCACGCCTGGAAACCTTGGCCACCGTGTTCCGGGGGCGGTTCCTCGAGGACCTCGAACTGCCTCGTTGCCCCGTGTTCGAGGCTTGGCGCATATTCCACGGTGACGCGTTGGATCGCACCAGATCGATGATCCTGCAGGCGCTTGTCGAGCGGCTACGCAGCGAACCTGAACGGGCCCTTTCATATGCCCAAACGCTGCAATCTCTGGACGCGACCAATAAGCAAGTTTCATTGGAGATGAGATCACTCGCCGCTTCGGCTCTACAGCGGGCAACGCGACCGCGATCGGCGAGCGAGGAACTTGGGGAACAATTATCAGATGAAGATGGCCTTCCCGCTCCTCCCGGTGGTGGCCAAAATGAGCACCGGCGTTTCCAGGAGATACATTATTGCAGCAGCCCAGACGGCGTCCGGATCGCCTACGCGGTTTCGGGTGAGGGCCCGCCGATTCTTCGCGCCGCGCACTGGATGTCGCATCTGCAATATGAATGGGAAAGCCCAGTGTGGCGGCACTGGATCGATTCGCTTTCGAGCAGGAACACGTTGATCCGATACGATGAGCGCGGCAACGGTCTCTCCGACTGGAATGTCAGCGACTTTTCCTTTGACGCCATGGTCACGGATCTGGAAAGCGTTGCCGACGCAAGCGGCATGAACCGGTTCCCGCTGCTCGGCGTCTCGCAAAGCTGCGCAATATCGATCGCCTACGTCGTCCGCCACCCCGAGCGCGTGTCGCGCCTCATTCTCTACGGAGGCTATGCAAGGGGCCGGCGAAAGCGCGGCGACACCCACCAACTCGATACCCATGAAGCTATGACCACGCTGATCCGTGAAGGATGGGGCAAGGACAATGCCGCGTTCCGCCAACTGTTCACCGAGGCATTCATTCCGGGTGCCAGCCGCGAGCAGATGGCCTGGTTCAACGATCTCCAGAGGCAGACCACATCGCCGCTCAACGCCAGCCTGCTTCACTCCACTTTCGGCGACATAGACGTTTCGGCGATGCTTGCGCAGGTCACCATTCCGACGCTGGTGCTGCATGCCAGGAACGATGCCGTGGTCCCATTCGACGAAGGCAAGGTGCTCGCGGCCGGCATACCGGGGGCGCGCTTCGTCGACCTCAACAGCGCAAATCATATCCTCCTCGACAACGAGCCTGCCTTCGCCGATTTCCTGCGCGAAGTCAGGTCCTTCATGGCCGGGCCCGAGTGACGGATCGGCTCGGCGGGTTCTTCTCTCCAGCCAGCAAATTTCAACGCTTCGGCCGCCCTTTTCTAACGACCGCAACAACACTCCTTCCAACGCAAACCGGTGACCATCGGCGCCGTGGTCGGCAAATGGAGGATCGAGATGAAGATTCATTCTGTGATCGGCGGCGGCGACGTGAAGCTGCATGTGCGCGAATGGGGCAAAGCTGATGCTCCAGCCATCCTCTTCATCCACGGGTGGTCGCAGAACCACCTTTGCTGGCGCAAGCAGTACGAGAGTGTGCTTGCGGACGCGTTTCGCCTCGTCGCCTTCGATCTTCGCGGCCATGGCATGTCGGAAGCGCCCGAGGCACAGCAGCAGTACACGGAGCCCAGGCCATGGGCGGACGATATTGCGGCCATCGTCGGCCAGCTCGGCCTGAACCGGCCCGTTCTCGTTGGGTGGTCTTATGCGGGCTTCATCATCTGTGACTATGTCCGCGCTTACGGCCAGGATGCGATTGCCGGGGTCAACTTCGTGGGTGCGGCTGTAACGCTTGACAGGGCCGCGTTCGGCGTTTTGATCGGCCCCGGCTTTCTCGATCACGTGCCGGGCGCGACCGCAGGCGACTTCCTCTCCAACGTCCAGGCCATTCGCGAATTCGTGCAGGGCTGCACCGCGCGACCGCTACCGAGAGACGAATACGAGGTGGCCCTGTGCTGGAATATCGTTGTGGCCCCAACAGTCCGGGCTGCGCTTGTCACGCGCGCGATCAACTCCGACGACGTTCTGACCATGTTAGAGAGACCTGTCCTCATGACTCAGGGCCGCAGCGACACGGTGATCCTCCCAGCAATGGGCGATCACATCCTCAAGACATGTCCGACGAGCACCGCTTCCTGGTACCCCGAGACGGGGCACGCACCCTTCATCGAGGACTCCTCCCGTTTCAACCGCGAACTCGCCGACTTCGTGCGCAAAGCGGCGACATCATAGCTGACGATAGAGGACATTTCGCGCCAAGGCTTGTGCTCAATCGGACCAGGCCGTCATGTCTGCTATTGGCGGCGCATTGCGGACGCAAGGGCTCGACGCAGCGAATTTCCGTCCGGGTTATGAACGCGGCCTGCGTATCAGCACCACACCTCCCACTAGAACGTCGAGCCCGCCGTCAACAGCTTGGTCACGCTCGCTACCCTTGCTTCTTGCGCGCCAATTGATCATCCTTGCCGACGTTAGTTGCAACGCGGCCGGGGGGTTCGCACATGCCGACGCTTTATGCGCTGAAACCGGCCTTCCAGGCCAGGCTGCGGCCGCTTGCCGACCGGCTGGCCGCGGCCGGCGTCACCGCCAACCAGATCACGCTGCTGGCTGCCGCCCTGTCGGTTGCCACCGGCGTTGTGGTCGCGGCGCTTGCCGGCCATCGCGCGGTCTTCCTGCTGATGCCGGTGGTGCTGTTTGCGCGCATGGCGCTCAACGCCATCGACGGGATGCTTGCGCGCGAACATGGCCAGGCCTCAAAACTCGGCATGTATCTCAACGAGCTCTGCGACGCCGTCTCCGACCTGGCGCTGATCCTGGCCTTTGCCGTCATCTTCCCGGCCTGGGGCGTCGTCGCCTTTGCCGTCACAGCAGTGCTGGTGGAGTTCGCCGGCGTGCTCGGCATCGCGGCAGGCACCGGGCGCAATTATGCCGGGCCGTTCGGCAAGAGCGATCGGGCGCTGGCGCTCGGCATCGTCGCCGTTCTCGTCGCCTGCGACCTGTGGGTGGAAGCGATCACGCCGTTTGTGTTTCCGGCAATGGCTACACTCTCGCTGGTGACCGCCATCAACCGGATACGCAGCGGCCTTAACGGGAGCGGCGACTGAAATTCCGGTCGCATCCGCCTGGGGAAAAACATGCTTCATGAACCAACGATTGCTGCTTCCGCAGTTGAGGAGCGGGTGGCGCAGGAGCGCACCTTCCGCACCCATGACGGCACCGAGATCTTCTACCGCTACTGGCCGGCGGTCGGGCAACCCGCCAGGGGCGCGGTCGTGCTGTTCCACCGCGGCCACGAGCATGGCGGCCGCATGGCGCATCTGGTCGACGAACTCGATATGCCCGGCCATGCCTTCTACGCCTGGGACGCGCGCGGCAATGGCCGCTCGTCCGGCGAGCGCGGCTATGCGCCGTCCTTTGCCGCACTTGTGCGCGACATCGATTGTTTGGTGCGCGAGATCGGTAGGGACGGTTTTTCCCAGCGCGACATCGCGCTGATTGCGCAATCTTTCGGCGCGGTGCTCGCCGCCGCCTGGGTGCATGATTATGCACCCGACATCCGCGCACTGGTGCTGGCCTCGCCGGCCTTCTCGGTCAAGCTCTACGTGCCCTTCGCCAAGCAAGGCATTGCGCTGTGGCAGAAGATCAAGGGCCGCTTCTTCGTCAATTCCTACGTCAAGGCCAAGTTCCTGACGCATGATCCCGAGCGCATCGCCTCCTTCGAGGCCGATCCGCTGATCACGCGGCCGATCGCTTCCAACATCCTGGTCGAGCTCTACGACCACGCCACCCGCATCGTGACGGATGCCCGCGCCATCACCGTGCCGACGCAATTGCTGATCTCCGGCAGCGACTGGGTTGTGCGGCATGGACCGCAGCACGAATTCTTCGTCAATCTCGCCAGCCCGGCCAAGGAGCGGCATGTGCTGCCCGGCTTCTTCCACGACACGCTGGGCGAGCGCGACCGCCTCAAGGCACTCGACCTGATCAAGCCGTTCCTCGAAAGACAGTTCTCGACGTCGGAGAAGCCGGTCGACCTGACTGCGGCCGACCGCGCCGGCTACACACGCGACGAGGCCGACCGGCTGGCCTCGCCGCTCGCTTTGCTATCGCCGAAAGGCCTCTACTGGGCAATGAGCCGCGCCTCGATCCGCGCGGGCGCCTGGCTGTCGTCAGGCATGAAGACCGGGATTGCAACCGGCTTCGATTCCGGCTCGACGCTCGACTATGTCTACGAGAACCAGGCGCAGGGCGCCGGTCCGCTCGGCCGTATGATCGATCGCACCTTTCTCGACGCCATCGGCTGGCGCGGCATCCGCCAGCGCAAGCTGCATCTCGAAGAGCTGATCGGCAGCGCCACTGGGACGCTGAAGGCCGCCGGCCGCACCGTCCATATCATCGATATCGCCGCCGGCCACGGCCGCTACGTGCTCGACGCCGTCGCCAAATGCACCGAGCCGCCGGCCAGCGTGCGGCTGCAGGATTTTTCCGAGCTCAACGTTTCGCTCGGCTGCAGGCTGATCACCGAGCGGCGCCTGCCGACCAGCGTCTCGTTCCACCAGGCCGACGCCTTCGACGCCGAGATGCTTGCCCGGCTCGAGCCGGCGCCGGACCTGGCCATCGTCTCCGGGCTTTACGAATTGTTTGCCGACAACGCCATGGTCGTCCGCTCGCTCGGCGGGCTGGCCAGGGCGATGCAGCCCGGCAGCCTGCTTGTCTACACCAACCAGCCCTGGCATCCGCAGCTCGAAATGATCGCCCGCAGCCTGACCTCGCATCGCGGCGGCCAGGCCTGGGTGATGCGCCGGCGCACGCAAGGCGAGATGGACCAGTTGGTGGCGGCGGCCGGCTTCGAGAAGCTCGACCAGCGCATCGACCAGTGGGGCATCTTCACCGTATCCGTCGCGCGGCGCGTCTGAGCATGATCTTGCCTGTCCTTGGCCCTGCCGCCCCTTCTGGCCCTGCGCGCGAGCCGTACGCTGGAATCGTGCTGCGGGCGGCACTGTGGCTCGCATTCCTGGCGCCGTTCTTCTACGCGAGCTACGGCTTCGCCAACTGGCTGGCGTCGCAACGCGACGATGTCGGCAGCATCGTATTCACCTGGGAGCGCAACATCCCGTTCATCGCCTGGACGATCGTGCCCTACTGGTCGATCAATCTGTTTTACGGCCTGTCGCTGCTGCTCAACGATACCAAGCGCGGCGTCGATCGTCTCGCCGGCCGTTATCTCACGGCGCAGATCGTCGCCGTCGCCTGTTTCATCCTGTTCCCGCTGACGGCGACCTTCGTGCGGCCGCAGACATCAGGCCTGCCAGGCTTCATGTTCGCGGTGCTCGGCGGTTTCGACAAGCCGTTCAACCAGGCGCCGTCACTGCACATCGCGCTGCTGGTCATTATCTGGGATCATTGGCGCTATCGGCTCAAAGGCATTTCAGTCGTCTGGCATGCCTGGTGTTTGCTGATCGGCGCCTCGGTGCTGACGACGTGGCAGCACCATGTCATCGACATCCCGACCGGCGCTTTGCTCGGCTTTTTCGCCCTGTGGCTGTTTCCGCGCCACGGCGAATTGCCGTTCGCCGGCTTCCGGCTGACCGCTGATGCCAGCGCGCGGCGGCTGGCGCTGTTCTACGCGCTGGTCGCAGCGCTAGTGCTGGCCGGCGCCGCTGCCGGCGCCTTCGTTTCGGCGCTGTGGCTCATCTTGCTGTGGCCGGCGCTGGCGCTGGCCATCGTTGCCTTCGCCTATGCCGGAGCCGGCGCCAAAGTGTTCCAGAAAACGGCCGACGGCAGCGTCTCGCTAGCCAGCCGCGTTTTGCTGCTGCCCCACCGGCTTGGCGCCAGGATCAATGCATGGACATGGACGCGCAAGCTGCCGCCGCATGTCGCCATTGCCGACGGTGTCTTCCTCGGCCGCTTTCCCACCGTCGCCGAGGCCGGCGCCTTCGGCGCGGTGATCGACCTTGCCGGCGAGTTGGAGCGGCCGCGCGGCGTCACCTGCCGCTGGACGGCTGTCGCCATGGTCGATCTTTTGCTGCCCTCGCCAACGGCGCGGGCGCAAGCGGTGGCGGCGATCGAGGACGCGCGCAGCCACGGCACCGTGCTGGTCTGCTGCGCGCTCGGCTTCCAGCGCAGCGCCGGCGCCGTCGCCGAATGGCTGGTTGCCAGCGGCCGCTCGCCAACGCCGGCGCAGGCGCATAGGCAACTCGCGGCATCGGGCCGGCCGGTGCATCTTCGGATCGCGGCGGACGAGTCGGCATGAGTGCCCATCGAGACAAAGCCGAGGCCTTCGCCGCCAGCTTGATGACGCAGGCGGTGTGGCCGCTGCTGCTGGTGCTCGCCGCGTTGGTGGCCGCGCCGGTCATTGCCGTGGCGGCGCAGCCGCAGACAACGATGCTGGCGGCAGCGGCCTGGCTGGTCGCGGCAGCGAGCGGCGTGGTCACTCTCGCCGTCTCGGCCCTGCTTGTCTTCGACGCGTTGCTGTTCTGGCTGATGGCGAGCCACATCAGCGAGGCCGCCGGCGGTGCCTCGGTCGACGACGTGCTGGCGCGCATGCGCGTCAAACCGGCCGCTGCCGGCATCCGCTCGCTCGACCGGCGCATCGCGGGCACGCAACGCCTGCTGATGAAGCAGCGCATCGCGCTCGGCCTGTTCGTGACGGCAACCGCTGTCGCCTTGTCCTTCTGAGCCGGACGATGAGCAAGCTCGGCACAAGGACCTTCACCCTGCTGCAGACCGTGACCTCGGTCGGCCTGTCGGCGCTTGCCTGGGCGGTAACCGGCGTGCGGCCGATCTGGAACGGCAGCCAGCCGTCGGACCGGCAGCGCATCTACTTCGCCAATCATGCCAGCCACGGCGACTTCATCCTGTTGTCGGCCTGCCTCAGCGAGAAGCAGCGCGCCCGCACCCATGCGGTCGCTGCCGCCGACTATTGGGGAAAATCGCGGCTGCGCCGGTTCATCGCGCAGGACATGCTGTCCTCCGTGCTCATCCACCGGCAGTGGACGGATGAGGCGCAGAATCCGATCTCGATCATGCTGTCGGTGCTCGACGAAGGCCATTCGCTGATCATCTTCCCCGAAGGCACGCGCAACATGACCGACCAGCCGCTGCTGCCGTTCCGCTCCGGCCTCTACAATCTGTCGATGGCGCGGCCCGACGTCGAACTCATCCCGTGCTGGATCGAGAACATGTCGCGGGTGCTGCCCAAGGGCCAGTTCGTGCCGGTGCCGCTGCTCTGCCGCGTCGTCTTCGGCGCGCCGATTGCCATTGCGCCCGGCGAGGAACGCCGCGCCTTTCTCGACCGCGCCCGCCAAACACTGCTGGCGCTGAACCCCCGCCCGCCAACGCATGATGCGGAAAAGTGGAATCCGGTTTTCCGAAAAACATCATGCGACCAAAACAGCGTAGAGCCCAAAGAGCGTAGAGCCCAAAGAGCTGGAGATCGTGCCGGATCCGGTATCCGGCACGATGCTGCAAGAAGCGATGCTCCCAGACACGATGCTCCAAGAAACGACTAGAACAACATGCCAATGCACGAGACCCTTATTCTAATTGTCGGCCTCACTGCGGTGCTGACCACGGCAAGCCTGGTCGCTGGCATTCTGTCGTGGCGCGCGCCGAAGCCGCTGTCCTCGACGCTGCTCAACCTCAACCAGCGCATCAACGCCTGGTGGGTGATGGTGGTGGCGATCACCGTCGCCTTCTTCTTCGGCCGCGCCGGCATGACCATCCTGTTCGCGCTGATCTCGTTTGCGGCCTTGCGCGAATTCGTGACGCTGACGCACAGCCGCCGCAGCGACCATTGGGTGCTGCTCGGCATGTTCGGCATCATCATCCCGTTCCAGTACTGGCTGGTGTGGACCGCCTGGTACGGCCTGTTCACCATCTTCATCCCGGTCTACTGTTTCCTGCTGATGCCGGCGATCACCGCGCTGCACGGCGACACCGAGCGCTTTCTCGAGCGCGTCTCGGCGCAGCAATGGGCCGTCATGATCTCGGTCTACTGCGTCAGCCACGTGCCGGCGCTGCTGACGCTCGACGTGCCCGGCTTCGAAGGCCGCAACTTGTTGCTGATCGCTTTCCTGATCATCACCGTGCAAGGCAGCGATGTGCTGCAATACATCTTCGGCAAGCTGTTCGGCAGGCACCTGATGTCGCCGAAGGTTTCGCCGTCGAAGACCTGGGAAGGGCTGGTCGGCGGGCTGGCGACGTCGAGCCTGCTTGGCGCGCTGCTGTCGTTCCTGACGCCGTTTTCGCCGCTCCAGGCGGCGGCCGTCGCCTTCATCGCCTGCCTGATGGGATTCCTCGGCGGGCTGGTCGCCTCCGCCATCAAGCGCGACCAGGGGGTGAAGGACTGGGGCCATCTGATCGAGGGCCATGGCGGCATGATGGACCGCGCCGACAGCCTGGTCTTCGCCGCCCCGATTTTCTTTCACACGGTGCGCTATTTCTGGACGTGAGGGCGAGCTGCGGTCACAGCCTCTCACTTTGCAGCGGCAAGCGGCGCCTTCCTGGCCGGGCGCGGCCGGCGGCGCATGCGGCGCTTGGCAGCGACCTTCAGCGCAACCGGGGGGTCGCTCGACAATGCGCCCAGAACGGCTTCGACCATGCCAAACGCCACAAAATCGGCGTTGATGTCATTGGCCAATTCGACTTCTGTCTTTTTGTCGTCGCCGTCCTTCGACCAGAACACGACGCCTACCCGCAGCGCCGACTTGGCACGTTTCAGCCGACGAACAAGGAAACGGGCGTGCTTGACGGAGTCGCGGTTCAGGAATCCGACCACAACGGTGTCGACAGCGTCGAGCTCGAGCCGGCGAATGCCAGTCGGATCCATATCGGCAAAGCTCGCCTTCGAGACCGTCGCCCCTTGCACTTCGAGCACCTGCGCCAGCATGGCGGCGGCGGCATCGTCGAGTTCGCCGCGGCCGCCGGCACACAGCACCGAGATGTCCGTGCCATCCGGCAGCTCAGTGTCGTCCTCGCCCTCCGCTTGAGCCTGCTTTTCCTTGTCCTTGTCCGCCGTGGCAGGCTCGACTGTGGCCGGATCATCGTCCTCCTCTGCTTCCTCCCGGGCGCTGTCGTCGAGGTTCGCCACCAGCATCTGCGCGCTGGCCGCCACCCGCCGTCTTTGCTCGTCGCCCATGACGCCCCGCACGCGATCCTGCTCGCCGAGCAGCAGTGCGGGAATGGCGACCTTGTCATAGAATTCGAACAGGTATTTTTCCTCCAACATCTCCTCGGCGTGATCTGTGGCTTCGTCTGGATCGCCGGCCAGCAGCCGTTGGTAGAGCCGAGCGTGGGGTTCGAGCACCGGTTCGTTGCCGAACAGAACGTCGAGGAATTCGAACTGCGGCACGTGCCTGCCGAGCACGACGAGGCAGACCGTGAGCGGCGTCGACAGGACCAGGCCCAGCGGGCCCCAGAGCCAGGTCCAGAAGATAGCCGCAACGATGATGGCCAATGGCGAAAGCCCGGTGCGTGAACCGTAGAGCCACGGTTCGACGACGTTGCCGGTTATCATTTCCATGGCCACGAACAGTCCGGCGGTCCACAGCACGAGCGACCAGCCGGGCGCCACGGCAAGCGCCAGGAACAGCGGCAGCAGCGCACCAATGATCGGGCCGATATAGGGAACAAAGCGCAACGCCAGCGCCAGCAATCCCCACAGCAGTGCATTGGGTATGCCGAGAATCCAAAGCCCTGCTGTAACCGGTATGGCATAGACGATATTCACGACCAATTGCATGAGAAGATACCGGCCGACCCGCTTGCCGGCATCCTGGAGCGCCTCGGTGGTCCGATGAAGGTCGCCGTAGCCGACGAGGCGTATGAAACGATCGCGCAGGTCCTCGCGCTCGAGCAGCATGAATATGACGACGACGACGATCAGACCGGCCGATGCCAGCGGGCTGATCAGCGGTCCGATCAGGTTCTGCAGAACCTGGAGCGGCCTTTCGCGTGCGATGATCTCGACAGGCACCGGCTCGCGCCGTGGCTGATCCGCGGCGGGCGGTGAGGTTTCCTGCCTGTCGAGTTCCTGGCCAACGCGTTCGATCGCCTCGCTCAGCCTGGCGATGACGCCGCCGCCGACGCCGGTCTCCTTCAGGGATCGGACTTTGGTCAGGATATTTGACTGGTAAAGCGGGATGTTCTGCGCCAGTTCGCTGACCTGCGTGGCGACAATGAAGGAGAACAGCGCAAGGACCGTGAATGCGCCCAGCACACTGGCGATGACCGCGGGCAGACGGGGAATGCCGACCCGTTTGAGTGCCGAAACCAAGGGTGCAAGCGCAAAGGTCAGCAACAGAGCGATTGCGATCGGCAGGAAAACCTCGCGCCCGAAATACAGGGCCGCAACCGCCGCCACGACGGTCGCGACGGTGGGCAGCGACATGCGCGGCAGGGCCATGGCAGCGGAAACCACGCCCACCAGCCCGGGCTCCGACGGGTGCATGCCGTTTCGCCGATTGGCCGCCACTTGATGCCTCCCACCCTGCCAATCACCATGATCAGGCATATTGAGCCGGCGCGCAACTTGGCTTCCTTCGCGCCGGCGAGCTCCAAGACGCGAGCGGGCGCTGGCGGCCCAACTGGACCGGACGGCGCTTTGGTCGCCGGACACAACAACTGACGTAGTGATCGGTTCCGCACAGGCAGAAGACGAGTCAGGCCTGACCCGAATGACGCAGCCAATGACGGTCGAACACGTCGAGAATGGACCGGAATTCGGCCGGCGGAATCTCGTTGGCGCCGCCGTCGCTGTCTCCGGCGAGGAATTGCGCCAACTGCCGGTCCACCGATTCCGTCTGCTCGACGGAGAGGCCAAGCGACGCCAAATCCCTAGCGATCGACCCGTCGGACGGCAGATATCCGCCCCATGTCGTGGGGGCCGGGTTGCGCAAGCGGATCATCAGGATCCTGGTGAGCGACGGCTGCGGCTCCGGGCCGATGATGGAGGTGCCGCACAGATAGCCACCAAGCACGGTTCCGGGCCGCGAGTGCGGAAACAGGCAGAAGAAGAATTGGGCCTCGCCGCTGGTTTCCTTCAGATGGGCATAAAGGCCGCGTTTTGCCGGCGTGATCAGCCCACCGAGCAAGAGCTGCCCGGTCGGCAATGCCTCGCGATAGGCGGCAGTCAGGCCGTGCGCCCCCGGCCCGGCTTCTATCGACAGACTGCCCCTGATCAACTGGCCGCGATAATAGGGCGACAAGGCGCGCGAATAACAGGCGTAGGTTCCGACAAGGGCCAATCCAAGGCTTCGCTCCTCATGCCCGGACGCCGCTTCGAAATGCGCACCGGCGCGACGTTCCAGTTCGGCCCTCTCGACGCCGTGGCGGGCGCAGATCGCCGCCGTGAACCCTGGCAGGTCGCTCTCGGCGATCCAGGCGCCGGGCTGCTCCAGCTTGAGAAGCTTCGACCAGTCGTCGTAGACGCTGAGCTCACGTGGCTGGGCGCGGCCCTGCAGCCATTTGTCGGCGCGGCCGAGATCGAACGCCGTGTTCGGGTTGACCGCCCGGAACGCCGCCGCAAGGTCCTTGCGGGCGACGGTTCCCAGCAGGGCCGCAGTCAACCGTAATTTCTGCGCGATATGCTGTGCCATCCCCGCCCGCCCCGTTATGCCACCGCAAGGCATAACATGTGCCAGCCCTTGCGCCCACCGCATTCATGGCGAGCCGGACCTCTCCTAAAGTCCATATTCCAGGAAATCCGCAGAATTCCACGCCGCTCCACGCGTCTGCCCTTTTCGCCCCGCCGGGCGGCGCTAAGGTCGCGCAGGGCAAGGGCAAGTTATGAAACTCACGCCATCTAGGGTTGAATGCCAACACCCTTCCTCAGTCATTTGAACGACGGCGAAGCCTAGCTCTCGCAACAGCACAAACCAGCGTAGATGCCGCCTGAACAAGGAAGGAATGATTCGATGTCCTGGATTGCCTCCCGCAAAATCCCTTTCACCGCGGTTGCGGCTGGATCCGCTGCACTGCTGCTGCTGACCTTCGGGCCGGATGGACCGTCGCGTGCCGCTGCCGGCTCGCGCGCGGCAGCGACATATGGCAAGGCGGCTCCTGCGGCGCCGGTCATCGATCCTACGCGCATCGAAGTCGACGGCGGCGCGCACGTGATACGCTTTTTCATCGACGGCAAGCAGGTCGCCCTGCTCGACTCGAACGGCTTCAGGGATTGATCTTCACACCAGCGTTGGCCGCGACATTGAGCGGCCAAGCGCGACTGGATGTCTGGGTTCGGTCGCGGCCGCTCCAGGCTTCGGCCTGATGCGGCTGCAAGCCTGCACGTGCCGGCACCTGCTCCGTTCCCCCCCGCGGCCGCACTTTCCACAAGCCATATTCCAGGAATTCCAGAGAATTCCACGCCTTTCCACACTGCTGCGGTGTTTGGGCCGGCGGCTGGGGTTAACCTAACGTTAACCATTGAGGGACGCCGTCATGAAACTTGCTCTATCTGCACTTCTCGCGGTGCTCGCCCTTTCGCAAACCGTCGAGACTAAAACGAAAGTCGTCGCCACCGATGCGAAAGCGGCCACAGCCGAGAAAAGCCGGCCGCAGCTCGACAATAAGTCCACAGGCGGGATCACCGCGTCGTCCGGTGCAATAGCGGCGCCGGTCGACAAGAATGTGTCCAGTCCGTATCCGCCGGCGATGTATTTCGATTTCTAGAGTTTCATCCATCCCTGATGGAGGGGCTCTATCTCTTCATTTCGACCGCACCGCGCTTGCGGTGCCCGGGATCGGCAGGCCCGGGGGATCGACAAGCCCGATCGGCAGGCCTCGGGATCAACAGACTTGGCGGCGCGCCAGGCCGTGATAGCATTGTTCCGTTCGCCTCCGGCCTCAGCCGACCCTGACGACGAAATGCTTCGTCACCGGCTCGATGATTTTCCACGTTCCCTTGAAATCGGCTTCAACCACGAAGGCGTCGCCGGGGCCGACTTCGACGGGCGCGCCGCCATCGGGCGTGATGACGATGCGCCCAGCGATCATGTGCACGAATTCATAGTCGCTGTAGGTTGCGTGGTAGGTACCGGGGGTGGCCTGCCAGGTTCCCGACATGACTTTGCCGTCCGCTGTGGTGTGCTGGACGGCAGTCTTCATGGTCGGGTTGCCATCGACCACGACCCAGCCGGCGAGATCGCCCGCCTCGGCGTTTTCGACCGCGCCGAATTTGAGGATGGTCTTCTCTGTCATGGTCGGGCTCCGTCTGGAACTGTGCCGGCATTGGCAGTTGGTCAATAGCCGAAGCACCTGAGATGAGCAACGCGGGTGCCCTGTCCGGTTCACGAGCAAGCGATGGCACGGTTTGCCACGTGCCATGGCTTGACCTTGCCGCCATCCGCCGGGTAGTCCGTTGTCCTGCTTCGATGAAAAGACCCTGATATGACAGACGCGATCGTAAGAGACAGCAACGGCGCCCAGTTGAACGAGGGCGATTCCGTCACCCTGATCAAGGATTTGAAGGTCAAGGGCACGTCGGAGACGATCAAGCGCGGCACGCTGGTGAAGAACATCCGCCTCACCGGCAATCCCGGCGAGATCGAGTGCAGCACCAAGCAGGTCAAGGGCCTGGTGCTGAAGACCGAGTTCCTGAAAAAGGCGTGATCGCGCCCGGCACTCAGTGCGTAACCGGCCGCCCTGGAGCCACTCCTTGAAAGCCGCCGAAAGTGCGATATATCAATGACTAAGCGTGCGTTGCACGCGACGTAGTGCTTTGGTCAAGCTTCATCTGTGGAGGTTGTCATGGCAAACGATCTGATGGAAGGAAAGAAGGCCCAGGATTGGATCAACCTGATCCTTGCGGCATGCCTGTTCATCTCACCCTGGGTTATCGGCTTCGCTGCTGAAACCGCTGCTGCCTGGAACGCCTGGCTTGCCGCGGTCGTGCTCGGCGCCCTGGCTCTCGCGGCGCTTTCAGTATTCGCCGAATGGGAAGAGTGGGTGAACCTTGTCGTCGGGCTCTGGCTGATCGCCTCGCCCTGGCTGCTCGGCTTCGTGGCAAACGCCAACGCAATGGCGACCCACGTGGTCCTCGGCTTGCTGGTGGTTGCGGCATCTGCTTGGGCAGTCTGGGACTCCCGTCACCATCCGCCAGCGCATGCGTGATCGGTGACGACTAATGCATGTCGCCCAAAAGTGCGCAGCGGTTTTGGGGTAACGACATGCATAGAAACAAAGACTTAAAGCGCGTTGATTTCCTTTCGAACGCGAGGCGCTTTAAGGGGCGGAGCCCGGCGCGCGAGCGGCGGGCTCCTTCTAAAGCCTGAGATCGGGCCCGCTAGAGTATTTTTGCAGCCAAGTGGAATCACTTGGCGTTGCAGAAATGCGGCTAAAACGAACAGATAGAGCGGGCGCCAGTCAAATTCGCACGCCTCCCGCCCGCCGTATCCCGGCCAAATTGTCTTTTTGTGCTCCAAAATCCCGCCGCCCAAAATCCGCCGCCGCAGCGGATGCGGATGGCAGCGCTGGCGCGGCGTTTGCCGAGGTCACGCCGACGAGCATGCCGCGCTGCTCCCCGCACTTCCACTTATGTTGCACTGCGTTAGATTTGTTGCATTGCAATATCAATGCATTGCGTCGAGTCTTCGCACGGGTGGCTTTCAACGACTTCGCGAGGTTTTGCCGTGTCAGCATCGTTTCGGCCTGATATCGAAGGGCTGCGTGCGTTGGCGGTGTCCGGCGTCGTCGC
Source organism: Mesorhizobium sp. WSM4848 (assembly GCF_055811375.1). Taxonomy (NCBI): domain Bacteria; kingdom Pseudomonadati; phylum Pseudomonadota; class Alphaproteobacteria; order Hyphomicrobiales; family Phyllobacteriaceae; genus Mesorhizobium; species Mesorhizobium sp. WSM4848. Next base: position 16,020 of record NZ_JBVVPX010000007.1, on the reverse strand, counting down.
GTTCCATTTTGGTCTGTCGGACCTGCCCGGCGGCTTCACTGGCGTCGACATCTTCTTCGTCATCTCCGGCTATCTGATCACCGGCCAGCTGCTGCGGGAAATCGCCGAGGACGGCAGGCTGGACCTGTGGCGGTTCTATGCAAGGCGCGCCCGGCGCCTGTTGCCGGCCTCGCTGTTCGTCATCTTCGCGACGCTGGTCGCCGGCTACTTCATCCTGTCGCCGGACGAACAGTCGCTCTATTCGAAAGGCGCCATGTATGCCTCGGCCTATGCGATCAATTTCTGGCTGATCCGCTGGTCGTTCGACTATTTCGCCGCCGATGCGGCGAACAACCCGTTCATCCATTTCTGGTCGCTCTCGGTCGAGGAGCAGTTCTATTTCGTATGGCCGGGGCTGCTTCTGCTGGCCGCATGGCTGCGCCCGGGCAAGCGCACTGCGATCCTGGTGATCGGCCTCACCGGCGCGGTGTCGTTCGCCGTCTGCGCCTGGCTCACCACCGTGGCGCAGCCGTGGGCCTTCTATTTCTCGCCGCTCAGGGCCTGGGAATTCGCCGCCGGCGGCCTGGCGACGATGGCGCCGGCAAAATTCTGGCGAGAGCGCCCGCAAATGGGCGCAGCACTGGCATGGCTTGGCCTGGCGCTGATCGCCGGTGCCTATCTGACCTTCAGCGAGCAGGACACCCCCTTCCCCGGCTTCGCGGCGGTGGTGCCGGTGGCCGGCACCGTGCTCCTGCTGCTCAGCGGCTCCGGCAATGTCCAAAGCGGGCCGAGCGCCATGCTGGCGCTGCCGCCTTTGCAATGGCTGGGGAAACTTTCCTACTCGCTCTATCTCTGGCACTGGCCGGTCATCGTCTATGCGACGATGATGGTGCCCGACCTCTCGTGGCCCGGGCGGCTTGCCTGCGTGGCATTGACGCTGGCGCTGTCGCTCTTCACCTATAATTTCATCGAAAACCCGATCCGTCGCAATAGCTGGCTGATGGCGAGCGCGGCGCGCGCGCTAATCCCCGCCGCAATGCTGACCGGCGCCGGCGTCATGGCGACTTACGCCAATGCGCGCCTTGCCGTGGACGGCCTCGATCCCTCGCAACGCATCATTGCCGAAACTGCCGCGCAGCCCTCCACCGCGCGCGCCAGGGTAGGCTGCGTTGTCGACTACGAGACCGTGACGCCGAAGGCCTGCGAGTTCGGCGCCAAGAATGCCGAGCGCTCGATCGCGCTGTTCGGCGATTCGCATGCCGATCACTGGTCGACGCCGCTGATCGAGGCGGCGAAGAAGAACGACTACAAGGTCGTCACCTGGCTCAAAGCCGCCTGCCGGGCGTCGCGGCTGACGGTCTGGAGCTCGAAGCTGAAGCGCGACTACACCGAGTGCGATCAATGGCGCGAGCAATCGATCAAGGAAATCATCGCCCTGCGCCCGAGCCTGGTGGTGATCTCGGAGATCTCGCTGACCAGTTCGCGCAAACTGTCGCCCGACGCCCAGCAATCCGACAGCCTGAATCAGGACTGGCAGGCCGGCCTGCGCGCAACGCTGGAGGCGTTCAGCCAGGCCGGGCTGAAAGTCGCCTTCATCCGCGATGTGCCGTTCAACACCATGTTTGTCGACACTTGCGTGGCCCGCGCGCTGTGGCGTGGACAGACGCCATCGGTATGTGACGCGCCGCGAACCGACGCCGCCAACGACGCCATGGCCGCGGTGGAGCGTGACATCGTGCGCGCCGTGCCCAACGCGACCTACATCGACATGACCGACCGGTTCTGCGACGCCAAGACCTGCCGTGTCTTCATCGACGGCAAGCTCGCCTACCGCGACCGCCACCACATGGCGACGCCCTTTGCGCAAACACTGGAGCCGCCGGTCGAGCGCGCGCTGTTCTCCAACACGGTGACCACAACCGTAAAGTAAGGCGGGAGGCGAATGCCCGCTCAGGCAGGTCTTCGTCGTCCGGCGCCTCTGGCTATCGCCACGCTTTCGGCATTCGCCGAATGGGAAGGGTGGGCGAACCTTGTTGTCGGGCTATTGCTGATCGTTTCGCCCTGGCTGCTTGGCTTTACGGCGAACGTCAACGCGATGGGAACCCAAGTGGTTCTCGGCGTGCTGGTGGTCGCGGCGTCGGTCTGGACAGTCTGGGACCACCGTCGTCGTCCGCCAGCGCATGCGTGATGGTGACGACTTAGGGGGGCCCTCCGCGCGAGCGGCAGGCTCCTCTAAAGCCTGAGATCGGTGCGCAGGCCCGCTCGCCGGCCAATCACTCCTGTGTCAAAAATCGGCCGTCGCGTGGGTTCAGGCTGGCGCTGGCGCTGCGCTTCCTGACGTGCAAATCGCGGCTGCAGTCCGCGAACTTCCACTTATGTTGCACTGCGTTAGATTTTTTGCTTATGTTGCACTGCCTTAGATTTTTGCAGTGCATATCGGCGCATCGCGTTGAGTCTTCGAAACGGGTAGCTTTTTTCAACGACTCTACGCGAGGTAATCGCCGTGTCGCCATCGTTCCGGCCGGATATCGAGGGCTTACGCGCGCTGGCGGTGTCAGGCGTCGTCGCGTTCCATTTCGGTCTGTCGGACCTGCCGGGCGGCTTCACCGGCGTCGACATCTTCTTCGTCATCTCCGGCTATCTGATCACCGGCCAGCTGCTGCGGGAGATTGCCGAGGATGGCAGGCTGGACCTGTGGCGGTTCTACGCAAGGCGCGCCCGGCGCCTGTTGCCGGCCTCGCTGTTCGTCATCTTCGCGACGCTGGTCGCCGGCTACTTCATCCTGTCGCCGGACGAACAGTCGCTCTATTCGAAAGGCGCCATGTATGCCTCGGCCTATGCGATCAATTTCTGGCTGATCCGCTGGTCGTTCGACTATTTCGCCGCCGATGCGGCGAACAACCCGTTCATCCATTTCTGGTCGCTCTCGGTCGAGGAGCAGTTCTATTTCGTATGGCCGGGGCTGCTTCTGCTGGCCGCATGGCTGCGCCCGGGCAAGCGCACTGCGATCCTGGTGATCGGCCTCACCGGCGCGGTGTCGTTCGCCGTCTGCGCCTGGCTCACCACCGTGGCGCAGCCGTGGGCCTTCTATTTCTCGCCGCTCAGGGCCTGGGAATTCGCCGCCGGCGGCCTGGCGACGATGGCGCCGGCAAAATTCTGGCGAGAGCGCCCGCAAATGGGCGCAGCACTGGCATGGCTTGGCCTGGCGCTGATCGCCGGTGCCTATCTGACCTTCAGCGAGCAGGACACCCCCTTCCCCGGCTTCGCGGCGGTGGTGCCGGTGGCCGGCACCGTGCTCCTGCTGCTCAGCGGCTCCGGCAATGTCCAAAGCGGGCCGAGCGCCATGCTGGCGCTGCCGCCTTTGCAATGGCTGGGGAAACTTTCCTACTCGCTCTATCTCTGGCACTGGCCGGTCATCGTCTATGCGACGATGATGGTGCCCGACCTCTCGTGGCCCGGGCGGCTTGCCTGCGTGGCATTGACGCTGGCGCTGTCGCTCTTCACCTATAATTTCATCGAAAACCCGATCCGTCGCAATAGCTGGCTGATGGCGAGCGCGGCGCGCGCGCTCGTTCCCGCTGTCGTGCTGACCGGTGCGGGCGTGGTCGTGGCCTATGGCAATGCGCGCTTTGCCGAGCACAATCTCAGCCCCGAACAGCGCGTCATCGCAAGCAGCGCGGCGCAGAGTTCCACGGTGCGCGCGACCAACGCCGGCTGCGTGCTCGATCTGGAAACCATCAAGCCGAACCCTTGCGTGTTTGGCGCGAAAGATGCCGAGCACTCGGTGGTGCTATTCGGCGATTCGCATGCCGACCACTGGTCGACGCCGCTGATCGAGGCGGCCAGCAAGAACAACTACCGGGTCGTCACCTATCTGAAATCCTCCTGCCACGCCTCGCGGGTGACGACCTGGAACTCGCGGCTGAAGCGCGACTACAGCGAATGCGACCAATGGCGCGAGCAGTCGATCAGGGACATCATTGCCTTGCATCCGAGTCTGGTGGTGATCTCGGAATTCTCGATCGGTAATATGATGCGGGAATCGCCCGATGAATTGAAGCACGCCAATTGGAACGAGGAGTGGCGGAGCGGCCTGCGCTGGACCCTGGGGGCGTTCAGTCAGGCCGGGATCAGGGTCGCGGTCATCAGAGACGTGCCCTTCAATAGCAGCTTTGCCGACAAATGTGTGGCACGCGCCCTGTGGCGCGGCCAGACGCCGGCCGCATGCGGCACGCAGAGGGTGATGGCCGCCAATGACGACATCGCCAAGGAAGAGCGCGACATCGTGCGCGGCATTCCGAACGCCACCTATCTCGACATGACGAACCGCTTTTGCGATCAGACCACTTGCCATGTGTTCATCGACGGCATGCTGGCCTTCCGCGACCGCCACCACCTTGCAACGCCCTTTGCGGCAACGCTGGAGCCGCCGATCGAGCGCGCGCTGTTCTCGAAGGTGGCGGCGGAGATGTAAGGGCGGCGCAAGACGCGCTTTTTCACCCGACATCTCAGTGCAAGCCAAACTCGCGCAGCAGTTCTTCGCGGTAGCGCACGAACCGGCTCTCGCTGCGATCGCGGGGGCGCGGCAGGTCAACCTCGACCAGCCGCGCTGAGCCGCCCTTCTCCCTGGGCAGGATCAGCACCCTGTCGGCAAGATAGATCGCTTCTTCCAGATCATGGGTGACCATGACCATGGTGACGTTCTCCTCGCTCCAGATGCGCGCCAGTTCCTCCTGCATGCCGATCTTGGTCATGGCGTCGAGCGCGCCTAGCGGCTCGTCGAGCAGCAGGATTTCAGGTTGCACGGTCAAGGCCCGGGCGATGCCGACGCGCTGCGCCATGCCGCCCGAAAGCTGCCTGGGATAGGCATCGCTGAATTCGGCCAGACCGACGAGCGCGGTATAGAAGCGGGCCTTGTCCTCGGCCTCCGCCTTGGGCACGCCCCGCACTTCGAGGCCAAAGGCGATGTTGCCGAGCACCGTCAGCCAGGGCAGCAGGCGCGGTTCCTGGAAGATGACAGCGCGCTCGGCGCCGACGCCATGGACCGGCCTGCCGTCGATCGCGACACCGCCGCTGTCGGCGGCCTCCAGCCCAGCAAGAATGCGCAGCAGCGTGGTCTTGCCCGATCCGCTGGCGCCGACTATGACGAGACATTCGCCGGAGTGGATGGCGAGGTTTGAGCGCCCTCAGCACGGCAAGCGGGCGCCCGCCGAGGGTGAAGGATTTGGAGAGGTCGCGTATCGTGACCTCGCCGCCGCTTGTGCTGGCCATGGCCGTCTCCCGATCAATTGGTTTTCGTTTCGCCGCGTTGGTAAAGGATGTCAGCGGCTTTCAGCCTGCCCTTGGGCAGCCGGCCGTCGCGCTCGAGCACGCCGACCCAGAAGTCTATGTCGCGGTCGTCAGCCTTCGCCCCTTCGCGCAGGCCGAAGCCGGTCCAGTAGCGCGCCAGCTCGCCATTTTCGCCGCGCTTGTCGAGGATGTCCGCGAGCACCTTGCGCGCCTCGTCCGGGTTCTGGCGCGACCAGTCGGCGGCGCGGGCCGACTGGGCTACGAAATTGCGGGCGCCATCCGGATGCGCCGTGATGAAGTCGCGCCGCAGGACAATGAAGCCGCCGGCCAGTTCGCCCAGCACGTCGGTGTCGTTGAACACGCCGCGCACGCCGCCCTTGTCGACTAGCGCGCCGGCAAACGTCGCCTGCCAGTAGCCCAGTGCCGCGATATCGACCTGGCGTGACCGCAATGTCTGTTCAAGCTGCGGCCCGGGCACGACGACGAGGTTGGCGGCATCCGGCGGCAGGCCGACGCCGTGCAGCGCCTCGCGCACGGTGTAGTCGAGATGGGCGCCGAGCGTGTTGACCGCAATGGTCTTGCCGGCGATGTCGGCGATCGATTTGATCGGACTGTCTTCCAGCACGTAAAACACGCTACGCACTCGGCCGTTGATGCCGTTGCTTGGATAGGCGGCGACGAAGTCGTTGCCGCCGGAGATCGAATTGATCACCGCAGCGGTTGCGGCCGAGCCGAGATCGACGCTGCCGGAGGCGAGCGCGAACAGCGATTCCGGGCCGCCGCTGGAGTAACCGACATTCTCAAGCTTGACGCCGACCTCCTTGAAATAGCCGAGCGCGCCCGCCAGTTCATGCGGCGAGATGCTGCCGCGGCTGGCGAGGTAGCGCAACGTGACCGGCGCGGCTTGCGCAACGGCAAAGCGAGGCAGGCCGGAGGCGATGATGCCGGCGGCAAAGGGAACACCCGCAAGCAGGGATCGGCGAGTGATTGGCATGGTCCGGTCTTTCCTGTTGGAGAATGGTGCCTGTTGGAGAGGATGGTTGAAATCTGGTCAGTCGATGGGATTGCTCCAGCGGCAGATCCGCCGCTGCAGGCTGACCAGCGCCTGATTGGCGATCAGGCCGAGGCCGGCAAGGATGACGATCGCTGCAAACATCAGGGGGATCTGGAAGTTGTACTGCGCGTTCATCACCTGGAAGCCGATGCCCTTGTTGGCGCCGATCATTTCGGAAGCGATTAGCAACAAGAGCGCCGTGGTCGCACTCAACCTCAGCCCGACGAAGATCGACGGGACGGCCCCTGGAAGCACGACCCGGCGAAACGCGGTGAGCCGCGTGGCGCCTCCCCCAGCCCGAGCAGCAGGATGAACACCGGGTAGAGTGCCAGCGCCGAGGTCTGCCGGAAAACCTGCAGGATCGGGTCAAGCGCGGTTTCGATGGCGCGCACCTGGCCCATGAACAGACCGAGCGGGATGGCAACCGCCACAGCCGCCGCGAAGGCGAGGCCGGCGCGCTGCAGGCTGATGGCGATGTCGCCGAGCAAGGTGCCGCCGGCCAGACCGTTCCACAATGCGAAGACGATCGTGTCGATCGGCGGCAGCACCGCGGCGTTGACCCATCCCGCGCGGCTTGACACCTGCCAGATCGCGAGGAAGGCGATCAGGATGCCGTAACGGGACAGGAAGCGGATGACAGTGCGGTTGGCCAGGCGCGGGAAATCGGCGCCAAGGCCGGTTCTGCCGTCATGTGCATCGATCGTGACCCGCTGCTCGATGTGTTGCAAACTCATCGTCTTGCCCTTTGCTTCAAGGGAATCTATTCGGCGGCCAGCACCTTGGAGCGGCCGGCGGTCCAGGGATTTTCCGGCCGCCGGAGGCCGAGATTCTCGCGCAGCGTCCTGCCTTCGTAGGCGGTGCGGAACAGGCCGCGACGCTGCAGCTCGGGGATCACCAGGTCGACGAAATCTTCGAGCGCGCCAGGCAGCCACGGCGGTAGGATGTTGAAGCCGTCGGCGGCCTCGTTGCCGAACCATTCCTCCAACTGATCGGCGACCTGCGCCGCGCTGCCGATGATGGTGTAGTGGCCGCGCGCCGTCGCCACCCACTGGTAGAGCTGGCGGATGGGTGAAGTTGTGCTCGTCGGCAATCTGGCGGATCAGCGCCTGGCGGCTCTTCATGCCTTCGGTTTCCTTGCTCGGCGGCAGCGGTCCGTCGAGCGGGTAGCCCCTGATGTCGAGCGTCTGGCCGGCCAGCCCATTGAGCAGGGCCACGCCATCCTCGGGCAGGATCAGCTCGTTCAACTGCCGGTACTTGGCGCGGGCTTCCTCTTCGGTGCGACCGACGAAGGGGGCTACGCCCGGCATGATCAGCACCTGACCGGGATCGCGGCCGACCGCCGCCACGCGCGCCTTGATGTCGCGGTAGAATTCTTGCGCCGAGGCCAGATTCTGGTGGGCGGTGAAGATGACCTCAGCCGACTGGGCGGCGAGCTTGCGTCCGTCCTCCGACTGCCCGGCCTGCACCATCACGGCATGGCCCTGCACCGGGCGTGGCACATTGAGCGGGCCTTTGACGCTGAAATGCCGGCCCTTGTGGTCGATGTCGTGAAGCTGGTCCTTGTCGTAGAAGCGCCCCGACTTTTTGTCGCGGATAAAGGCATCGTCTTCCCAGCTGTCCCACAGCGCCTTGACCGTCACGACATGCTCATGCGCCCGGGCATAGCGCTCGGCGTGGGCAGGCTGCGTCTCGCGATTGAAGTTGCGCGCGGTCTCGTCGCCCGCCGAGGTCACGACATTCCAGCCGGCCCGGCCGTTCGACAGCAGGTCGAGCGAGGCGAACTTGCGGGCGAGCGTATAGGGCTCCTCATAGGTGGTGGAGGCGGTGGCGATGAAGCCCAGATGCGTGGTGAGCGGCGCCAATGCGGCAAACAGCGTCACCGGCTCGAACCCGGCGATCTTGGCATTGCCGCCTTCGCGGGCGCCGAGGCCGACGGTCAGATTGTCGGCGAGGAAATAGGCATCGAACAGGCCGCGTTCGGCGGTCAGCGCGAGCTGCCTGTGGAACTCGAAATTCGTCGCGCCGTCGGCCGGCGCGTCAGGATGGCGCCAGGCAGCGATATGCTGTCCGCCACCGGGCAGGAAGGCACCAAGCTTGATCTGCCTGGCCTTGCTGGGTCTGGTCATTGCGGGCTCCTTCTGAGCTGTGCGGGAAGGGAATTGAGGACGCGGGCCGGTGGCGTGTTCAGGCGGCAAGACCAACGCTGCGTGGCACCGCCCGACATGCTTCGGCGACCGCTTGCCTGGCGCGAGCATGGATGGCTTCGGACACCAGCACGCCGTTGGCGAAGTCCTTGTCGGAGGCATAGATCGCGGTCGGCAGGGTCAGCGCCTCGAAGAAGCCGAACAGCGGCCACAGCTGATGTTCGACCACCAGCGAATGACGATCGCCGCCGCCGGTCGCAGCAAGGATGACCGGCTTTCCCCGCAGGGACGACGGGTCGAGCAGGTCGAAGAAATGTTTGAAAAGCCCGGTGTAGCTACCTTTGAAAGTCGGCGAGCCAACCACCAGGACGTCGGCGCCCAGCAATCGCTCGACGATGTTCCTGGCCAATGGATCCAGGTCGCCAATGCGCCTTGCCAGCGGAAAGGACCGACCGAGATCCTCGATGTCGAAAACGGTCGAGGCTGCGCCGGTGCTGCTCGCCACCTCCGCAACGATGTGGCTGATGAACGCCTTGGTCTTCGACGGACGGGTCAGGTTGCCCGACAGCCCCACCACCAGATTTTTCGACATTTGGGCTCCTCGCAAAACACTTGTGTGCATTAACTCTACTAAGTTTATAGAGTTTGATGAGAGAGAAGATTTCAAAACGAGCCCGCCAAGCGGATTGAGTTTGCGGCACATCGCCGTTGATTGGTTCTTTCAACGCGAAATGCGAACGGCGAGTTTGGCAAGGGTGCCTTGACCGCATTCCGGCCATGCGTTGATGATCTCAGCGCACCAAAGGCATCGCCCCCCCGGGGATTCGCATGAAAACAGGGATTCGCATGAAAACAGCCGTTCTGACGTACCTGCTCCTGGCCATTTTGCTGGCATCGCCAGCCCAGGCGGGCTGGAAGCCGGTCGAAAAGGTCGAGACCTACGCCGTTTCAGGGCAGACCGGTCCCCAGCTCCATGCCTCGATGGGCGAGCGCGGTCCGACGATCGGCAAAAGCAGGGTCCGCGCCATGGCCTATACCAATTTCAAGCTGACCTGGGTCAGGGACTATCAGCAGCAAGGCAATTCCTGCGTGCTGGTGTCGGCGCGCCCAAAACTCATCATAACCTACACCTTGCCCAAATCGTCCGGGCCGGTGCCGGCCGCCGTGCAGAAGAGCTGGGACGTTTTCGCCGCTGGCCTCGCCGCCCACGAAAAGGTGCATGGCGACATCATCATCGACATGGTCCGCAAGATCGAGACGGCGACCATCGGCCTGTCCGTCCCCGACGATCCCGGCTGCAAAAAGATCAGGACCGAAATGACCAGGCGGCTTGCCGAACTCTCCCAGGCGCAGCGGCAGGCAAGCCGCGATTTCGACCGGGTAGAATTCGCCCCACGCGGCAATCTGCAGCAGCTCATCGTCGCTTTGCTGATGGGGCGGTAGTATTGTGAGGACTGAGCGAGGCACCCCCTCTGCCCTGCCGGGCATCTCCCCCTCAAGGGGGGAGATCGGCTGACCGCAACGCCGCACCTCGTCCTTCAACATCTGCGATTGAGGCCGGAGCGACGCGAAGGCGTAATCTCCCCCCTTGAGCAGGGCTGTCCGGGGAAAGTTCTTGTGCAACTCGGACGAGTCTTTGGGCGCTGCATTGCAATCCCCGAATGGTATGGCCCGCGTCCGTTTCGTCGTTCGACCGGTGCGCATACGGAAAGAGAAGCACCGCTCGGGGTCCAAAAGTCGAAAAATGCAATCAATGCGAGTCTTCCGCAGCCCGGTATGCAACCGAAAAACTTTCCCCGGACAGCCCTGCCCCTTGAGGGGGGAGATGTCCGGCAGGACAGAGGGGGGCGCCGTAGAGCGCAGGCCTCGCCTCACCCCGCCACCGGCGTCCACATCACATCCTCGACCCTGCCCGCCCCCGTCGCCAGCATCACCAGCCGGTCGAAGCCGAGCGCGGCGCCGCTCGCCTGCGGCATGATGGTCAGTGCGGCGAGGAAATCCTCGTCGATCGGATAGCGCTCGCCATAGATGCGCTGCTTCTCGTCCATCTCAAGGATGAAGCGCCGGCGCTGCTCGGCGGCGTCGGTCAGCTCGCCGAACGCATTGACCAGCTCGACGCCGCAGCAATAGAGCTCGAAGCGCTCGGCGGTCCTCGGGTCATCGGCGTTCGGCTGGGCAAGGGCGGCCTGCGAAATCGGATAGCCGTAAAGAATGGTGGCGCGCCCCTGCCCCAGCCCCGGCTCGATCTTTTCCACCATCACCCGGCTGAACAGATCGGCCCAATTGTCGTCGGGCGCGGTGCGCAAGCCCGCCTGGACCAGAGCCGCGTGCAGCGCCTCGCGATCGGTGCTGCCGTCGGCGGCGACCGTGGCCAGCAGGTCGATGCCGGCATAGCGCGCAAAAGCCTCGGCGACGCTCAACCGCTCCGGCTCGGCGAACGGATCGGCCTCGCGGCCGCGAAAGGCGAAGCGTTTCGTGCCGGCGCGCTCGGCGGCCAGCGCGACAAGCCCGGCGCAGTCGCGCATCAGGCTGTCGTAGGTCTCATCGGCCCGGTACCATTCGAGCATGGTGAAGGACGGATGGTGCAATGCGCCGCGCTCGCGGTTGCGATAGACCGCACTCAGGCTGAAGATGCGTTTCTCGCCGGCGGCGAGCAGCTTCTTGCAGGCGAATTCCGGCGAGGTGTGCAAATAAAGCGGCAGGTGCCGCCCGTCCGGGCCGATCGCCTCGGTGGCGAAGGCCGACAGATGCGCCTCGTTGCCGGGCGAGACCTGCAGCGCCGCCGTCTCGACCTCGATGAAGTCGCGATGGGCAAACCAGTCGCGCAGGGCCACAGTGATGGCATTGCGCAGGATCAGCCGCGGCCGCCGGTCGGCGTGAACATCAGGCGTCCACCAGGGCGAGGCGGCGGTCATGACGACAGGATTTGCATCGAGGACTGGCGATTGCCGCCAAGATGCGCTAGGCCGCACCGGACGGCTCCCGCAGCCGATTTGCGCCGGTCGGCGCTCCCAGGCCAGTCAACGCTGTTAGGAATAAAGCCCGTGAAGGTCATCGCCAGTTCCCTACGCAAAGGCAATGTCGTCGAAAAGGACGGCAAGCTCTATGTGATCCTCTTTGCCGAAAACATCCATCCGGGCAAGGGCACGCCGGTGACCCAGCTAGACATGCGCCGCATCTCCGACGGGGTGAAGGTTTCGGAGCGCTACCGCACCACCGAGCAGGTCGAGCGCGCCTATGTCGAGGAGCGCGAACATACCTTCCTCTACCACGATGCCGAAGGCTATCATTTCATGAACCCGGAAAGCTACGACCAGGTCGCGGTGCCGGAAAGCGTGGTCGGCGAGATGGCGCCCTATCTCAAGGAAGGCATGGCGGTGCAGATCTCCCAGTATAACGGCATCGCCATCTCGCTTGTGCTGCCGCAGCGCGCCACCTTCGAGGTGGTCGAAACCGAGCCGGTGACCAAGGGCCAGACCGCGTCCTCGTCCTACAAGCCGGCGACGCTGTCCAACGGCGTGCGCACGCTGGTGCCGCCGCACATCACCGCCGGCACCCGCGTGGTGGTGATGACTGCCGATGGCGCCTATGTGGAGCGCGCCAAGGACTGAGAGGCAGGATCGCTTTTGTCGTCGCTGCCGGTGTCCCGCGCGATGAACGCCTAGGTTAAGCCGCAACTCACGCCGGTGCCACCATGCGTGCCGTCTCCTTCACTGAACAGTGCAGCTTCAGCCAAGGATGAAACCCGCTACCAGAACTGTAAGGATCATCGACAGCGGGACGGCAAGCAGGCAGCATGCCTCCAAGGTGTTGATTCGCCAAGAGTTCATCGGGCGCTTCCCAGTTGGTTTCCTATCTAAACGGGCAGACTGGGATGGCAGTTCCACGAAAAATCTCCGGCGTCATTCCGTGCCGCTATCATGCCGATCGACACGAACCCCGGTCATCCAGCGGGCACGCGCCAGATGCGTCGCCCAGGCGCGGAATGCCCGCTCCGGCTCCTGCTCCGGGTCAATGTGCAGGACGCTGTGGGCGACCTCGCGCCAATCGGCGCCGTCCGCCGAAGCATCGAGCAGCCGCATGTAAGTCAGCATGCAGTGCTCGTCATACGCGGTCAGCACCGAAGACGTCGGCGCCGTATCTGCGAAATGAGGATTTAGCGGCATCTTTGGCATAGTGACCTACCAGCAATGGCGCAGCGTAACAGGCGGTCGGGAAACCCGCGCCCTTCAATTGGAGGATGCTGGCGGATCGAGCTTCGCCTCCAGCCTGATCACCCATCGGTGCGGCGCCCCATCCGTTGGCGCCCTACCCCCGCGGCCGCCGCATCAGCATCATTCCGTAATGCACCGCCAGCAAGTCCAGCCCGATTTTGAGCAGTTTCGACAGCACATCCCGCGGCTCGCCGGTCTGTTCGGCGAGGCTCTTCACCGTTTCGCCATGGCAGCAGACTTTTTGCACCACGACCGACACCTCCCAATGCGCTAGCGCCCTGGTGGCGTCGGCATAGGCGCGGCCGGCGGACAGGATGCGGTCGGCAACGCCGCCGCCGATACGTCCGCCGTCGACGCGCTCGGTCAGCGCCATCGGCCTGACGCCGTCCTGTGCCGAGACGCGAAAATCCTCGCGGTAGCGCATGCCCGCCTCGCGCTGCTGGCGCGACAGCGAGGTGATGCCGGTCAGCGGGTCAACGTTGCGCACGCGCACGATGCCGCCAGTCGCGGTGTGGCCGCTATTGGACACTTCATAGACGCGCCTCGCCTCCAGCGTGCCGGTCGCCAGACGCTTGCGGCCAAAGGCATCGTCCTTCAGCGCGAAATCATGACCGACCTGCTTGCGGATGCGCACCTGCTCGGCCTCGCCCGTGGGTAATTTGGGCGGTTTGGGTTTGGCCTTTTGGGCAGTCTTGCTCATGGACAGTCTCCTCGTTTGATTTGCTGCCTTCGCAGAACCTGGGATCCTCCGCGCAGCGGGGGCGAGGAACCGGGCCGCCGTGCTTGGCGAGAAGACTCTCGACCGATGCTGCTCACGCTGCGACCGCGAGGGCCGTACGGCGACGATCGCAGAACCGCGCCGCGTGATAGGCGCAGTAGCTTTTCAGCGGCCGCGTGCGCAGGCCGCAGCACAGCATCTCCAGTCCCGGCCGGCTGCCGGGCGCATCGTTTTCGGGGTCTTGCTCGAGCGTCAGATCGAGCGGTGCGCGGCAGCGGTTGAACAGGCAGTCGATGAAGCGCATGGCCGCGACATGCGGCTGGCGCCCGACGGCGGCTGCGGGGCGCGGCGACGGCACCTTGAGGGCCTCGCCGTCGGGCCCGTGGATCTCGCGCACGAACGGGCTCTGCGGCAGCCAGACCGGCGGCGCCAGCCTGGCCGGGGTGCGGGCGATGCTTTGCAATTTTGTGTCGGTAAAGGCGGGCATGGCGTTGGTCCATTGAAAGGTTGCGTAGATGCCGAAGCTGCGCCCTCTCCCCGTTCCCGGGGAGAGGATGCCGGCAGGCAGGTGAGGGGCAGCGCGGCGGCGCCGAAATTCGGGGCCGGAGCCGTGGGGGACGGCTCCGGCCGTTCCGGTCGCCGCCGCTGACGGCAGGGCGACCGGATCCGAGGCGCGAGCCTCGGGCTTCGTCCCGGCCGGGGAGGAGGACAGCCGGGACGGATGGGAAAGCGAGATGGAGCGTGGCTTGTGCATGGCTATATATAAGCATAACTCAAGAATTGTGCAAGCCATTCTTTCATGGACGAAACCGATTCTTATGTTTCAGATGGCGCCATGGCGAAAACCTCATTGTCGATCAAGGTCGGGGCGGCGATCCGCAAGGCGCGCAAGCAGCGCGGCCTGGTGATGCGCCATATTGCCGAGCATAATGACACCGACGTCGCCGCTGTCGGCAATTGGGAAACCGGCCGCAACCTGCCAAAAACCGAGAACCTTTTGAAGACCGCTGCGTTCCTGCGCGTCGACCCGGTGGCGCTCGGCAAGGGCGAGGTCGTCTTCCTCGACGACGCCGACACTGTCGCCGACGCCGAGATCGTCACCGACGCCGCCCCCCTGCCCGCCGGCCCGATGGACATCGAGCTTCTGGGTGCGGCGGTCGGCGGCGACGACGGCGACTTCACCTTCAACGGCGAGGTCGCCGGCTATGTCCAACGCCCGCCCGGCATCGCCCATCTGCGCAAAGTGTTCGCGCTGCACGTGCTCTCCGACTCGATGGTGCCGCGCTACGAGCCCGGCGAGATGCTCTATTGCGGCGGCCGCGATGCCGTGCCCGGCGACCACGTGGTGATCGAGATATTTCCCGAGGAAAACGAGCGAAACGGCAAGGCCTTCATCAAAAAGCTGGTCAAGCGGACCGCCGCCGAGCTGGTCGTCGAGCAGTACAATCCGCCGAAGACGCTGACCTTCAACCGCTACGCGATAAAACACGTCTGGCGCGTCATCCCGCTCAAGGAACTATTGGGGTATTGAGGCGGAGCGCGCCTTCCCCCCTGTGGGAGAAGGTAGATCGCCACACACTCAAGCCCGCATGGATCTCTCCAGTGGAACCTCGCGCTCGCCAAGCATCCGCGCCTCGGCGCGGCGCTGCTGCCGCTCGTCGACGAACGCCGCCTGGATCGAGACCGCCGCGCCCGGCAGGCCATCGGCGCGACAGGCCGAACAGCGAAGCCGCCCCGACAGCGCCGCCAGCGGCGTCTGCGCGGTCACCCCGAAACGCCTCAGCTCCGCCGGCTTCCACCATCTGTTTCGACCGCAATCGATACACTCGACCGCGATCGACACGACCTCGGCGATCGTTGCTTCCTTGCCCGGCAATGCCATCGTCCCTGATGCCTCAGTTCCTATTTTGTTCACATCATTAGGGGTTTTTCCCGAAGAGTCGAGTCGGTTCCGCTCAACCCATGCAAAAGTTTAACTTGTGCATTTTTTGAGTTATGCTTATATCCGATACCCCAGACGAATGGGCGGCGGGACACGGTTTCCGTCGCGCCGCCGCCAGCCAAGGAGACGAAGATGGACGCCCTCTCCGCCCAGTTCGCCCGTGATTGCGGCTATACCGGCGACGGCCCGGCCATGCTCGCCGCCTTCGCCGCTATCCGCCTCGACGGCATAGGCCGGGCGCGCCTCGGCCATGGCCAGCGCAAGGCGCTGGTCGACCGGTTGAAGCTCGGCGAGGCCTTGTTCCTGGCGGCGATCCGCCCGGCGCAATCGGCTGAGGAGGCGCTCGAGGACGCCGCCCGCTTCATTGCCCGTTATCGCAACATGCCACGCTGGCGCCAGGAAAGGCGCGGCGCCGATCTCGCCCGCGCCAGGCAGCAGCGGCTGCTGGCGCGCTTCTTCCGCCGCTACGGCCACCGCCTCTGGGCGCGGCAGGCGGCGTAAGCCGGAGGGTCGGCGCTTGCGCCAGCAGCATTGGTAGTTAGTGAAAGCCGAAGCGGCATTCGCAGCTTCATTCCAGCTTGGGTTCCTCGCCCCCACGAGAGTGGGGGAGAGGTGGCTCGGCGAAGCCGAGACGGAGAGGGGGACTGCGCCCTACGAAAGCCCCCTCTCCGGGCGCGGGG